>JADFYC010000038.1 GCA_015233295.1 Deltaproteobacteria bacterium
ACAGTCTTATTCAGGCGGCTAAAGCCAAGGCCAGAGGGTACCGGTCAATCAAGAACCTAACCACCATAATTTATCTGATCGCCGGGAAGCTAAATTTTCACTTACCCATTTGAAATAGCGAAGAGCCGGTTTTCATCACGTTGCCCAGGCTGTCCCGTAACTTAAAATTAATATTATTAATATCCAAACGTCCGGCTTCTATTTTGGAGAAATCAAGGATGTCGTTAATGAGCGACGCAAGTGCATCGCCGGAAATATTGACCATCTCCAGATACTCTCTTTGTTCGGGGGAAAGTTCAGTCCGCAAGGCCAGGTCGGTCATGCCGATAATGCCGTTTAGAGGGGTTCTGATTTCGTGACTCATACTGGCTAAGAATTCGCTCTTTGCCCGGTTGGCATCTTGGGCGGCTTCCTTTGTCCTAAAGAGTTCCGCCTCAATCTGCTTACGCTGAGTAATGTCCTGCGCAATTGACAATAGCCGTTTGATCCCGTTTATGCTTATTATTTCTGTAGCGTATAAACAAACAATGGATTTCTTATCTTTGGTGATAAGAGATAGTTCCATATTCTCGATCCGCCCAGCCTGGTTTAAAATCTCAACCAATTTAGCTCTATCTTCTTCTTTAATCCAGCCCAGTTCTACGGAGGTTCTACCTACTACCTCGTCTCGGCTAAATCCGGTAATTTCCGAAAATTTGTCATTAACATCAAGGCACCTGCCATCTTGTATATTGCTTATAACAATCAAAAAAGGAGCATACTTAAATGTCTTTGCGAATTTTTCTTCGCTTTCCTGCAACGCTATTTGTAACTTTTTCCTTTGAGTAATATCCCGGATAATCAAGATGCTCTTATCCCGGCCATCACAATCATGGAAAACATTAGAAGTTATTTCACCGGTAAATCTGGAGCCATCTTGGCGGAGCAGCGTTAGCTCCACATCAACTTGGCCGTTTATAGCCCGTCTGTCTAATGTCGGAGCCAGATTTGGATCAGTTAGGTCAACCAGACCTTCTCTACCAACCAGGCAAATCTCTTCTTCACTTCTCCCGAAGAGCTGACATGCCGACTTATTTGCCGCCAGGATAGGACCGTCCGGCTGGGTTAACAAGATAGCGTCAAAGCTGTTTTCAAAAATTGACCGAAATTTTTGTTCACTTTCGATGAGCGTCTGTTCTGTCGATTTCCGTTTAGTTATATCGTGAGCTACATGGACACATCCTCTTAACTTGCCGTCAATATCGTGCAATGGGGCAGTAGTTACCCAAAAGTGTTTTCCTAAATGCTCAACGAATAATTCTGCAGAATGAGGCTGACCGTCTATGGCCATTGGGATATAAGGGTAAATCTCAGGAGGCCCCTCAGTGTGATTAACACCTTGATTGCATTTTATGTTCTTGGCCACATGACCGGATAGTTCAAGCAACGCAGTCATTGCCTTATTACTCCGCACGATCCGTTGCTCAGAATCGAGTATGGCGATCAGGTCGGGAATGGCATCAAAAGTCATTTCCCAGTCTTCTCTAGCTTGACGTAGTTCTTCTTCATCGCTCTTTCGTTTAGAGATATCTTTAGTTATCCAGATAGAACCGCCTGAAGGGTTTCCCGGATCAATTGCCTTTCCAGACATGAAACACCAGGTTAAGGTGTTATTTTTGTGTTTAACCAATATTTCTTTATGAAATGCTTCCCCAGTCACCAGCACTCGATAAGCCTCTCTGCCAAATTCTTCATAATTTTCCTTTGAAGGAAAAAAGGACTCCATCGTGTTACCGATTAGTTCTTCGAAGCTGTAACCAATTAGCGCAGCCGCCTTAGAGTTACACCAGACAAATCTTCTATCCACTAAGTACGCGATCCCAACAGGAACATTTTCAAGAATGGTCTGGTGTTGCGCCAGGAGTTCACTTAGTGACTTTTCTAACCGTTTACGATCGGTGATGTCGTCCAGGAAGGCAATTATCAGATGCTGAGAGGAAATGAAAATTGTGCTGATTTGTACAGTTATGACAGATCCGTCAAAGTGGCGGTGTGTAGTCTCGAAGCGGTCCCACCCTTCAGTGGTAATATGCTGAAAACGTTGCCTGATCTGTTCCGGGGACTCCATGCCTTCCAGATCGGAGATGTGCATAGAGAGCAAAGCCTCCCTGGAGTACCCGGTAATGGCGCAGTAGGTATCGCTCACTTCTAGGATCCGTCCTGCCATGTCCACTGCCGCAAAACCGTCCATGGACGTTCGGATAAGCGCCTGGTAACGCTCATCACTATTCCGCAGCGCCTCCTCCATCCGCTTACGCTCTGTTATATCCTTCAGGAAACAAATTATTAAGCTCTGGGATGTAATCAGGATGGTACTAGCCTCCACATAAATAATAGCCCCATCGGAGCGGCGATGCCTGGTTTCAAAACTGTCCCATCCTCGGCTGGTAATCTGATAAATATGAGACTGGATATCCACCGGCGACTCGTTGTACTCCAGGTCGGAGATATGCATGGAGAGCAAAGCTTCCCTGGAGTAACCGCTCATGGCACAGTAAACATCGTTCACTTCTACGATGCGTCCTTCGATGTCCATGGCATAGAAACCGTCCATGGACGTTCGGATAAGCGCCTGGTAACGCTCATCACTATTCCGCAGCGCCTCCTCCATCCGCTTACGCTCGGTGATGTCTCGGACCACTCCAATGTAGCTTTTAGGTGTACCCCTAAAATCCCGGGTCAAAGAAACGGATAAATTTACCCAGATAGTCGCCCCATCCTTCCTGACGTACCGCTTATCTCTCGTGAAACCGGAAATCTTCCCTGCCAGCATTCGCCGGGCGTCTTCTAACTGAAGCGCAAGGTCCTCAGGATGGGTGACCTCCAGAGAATTCAAATTGTAGAGTTCAGTTGAAGAATAGCCTGTTATATCACAGAAGCGTTGATTTACTTTAGTGAACCGACCCTCGGTTGTACACTCCACAATCCCAACATTAGCTTGTTCAAAAATGATCCGAAAACGTTCCTCGCTATTGCTCAGTGTTTCCTCTGTCAGCTTGCGCTCAGTGATGTCACTGATTATGGTGCGGCACGCGGGCACTTCGTTTTCCCCATCTTGGACCACGGTTGCCTCCAACCGCGCCCAGAATTGTGTACCGTCCCGGCGGACTATACCCAGCTCGCATATCTGTGGTTCGTTTGTTTCGAAAAGCTGTCTTTGATGATGGTAATAGACGTCCTGATCATCAGGAAAAATAAAATCATTCAAAGGATGGTTGGATAATTCATCTTTCGTTACGCCTAGCAAAATAGCCCCTTTGAGATTGGCGTCCAGGATCACCCCTTTTTCATTTACGGTGAAATACCCAAGTGGGGCCAGATCGTACAGGTCAAAGTACCGCGCCAGCGAAGCTTCCAGCTCCACCTGAGTTCGGCGCAGCTCGTCGTTCTGCATCTCCAACTCGATCCGATGCACCTGCAGTTCGTGGATCAACTGCTGCACCGCTTCAGGGGACAGCGTCTCTATAGCTATTGCGGGGATATCTCTCAGTACCTTTTCCTCCGCCAACCTGCGCAAGTCCCCACTTCTGCTTGGATCATGACCTTCACCTGGCATCATCTTGCTCCTTACTCTAAGAAAATCCATATTAAACCATCATGATAACCATATAAAATACTGTAAATATATTTGGATAAACGTGGAGAGTTGGGTTAGCCCGGTTGACTTTGCTGCACCACGAGATAAGCTGCCATTACGGTGTATTGAATCATATCCAAGTGGATGAGGTTTCGTTCCACCCCTGGGGTTGTCTCAAAAAAGATGTTGATACCCACCTTCTACAGGGTCGGTCATTCCAGGCGTTGAGCGAAGCTGGTCCGGCCCGGCCGGTAATACTCGGATCCGATCAGCTCACCGTTGGGCTTAAGGAAAGCCTCTAAAGAAAGCGGCCAGCCCTGGCCTTTAAAGTAGTTACGGGCGATATCCAGGTTCAATTGAATTTAAGTTGCAGACGATTTTACATCTTTTAATTATATCAGATTGCCGCGTGAAAGCGATAGTTTTTTTGGTTGATCCGGAATTTGCGTACTTGTATATGTTGATAACAGATGGACACTCTGGTTTACTGTACTTAGCTAATATCAAAGATAAATCATGAGGAGTCCAAAATCTCCGCCAGCCTTTTATATCATTGCTTCGATCTGCGCCGTTATGATGATGTTCGGACCCAATATGAGGGTGGAGCAGTTATTTTCAGTATCCGGCAAGACCCACCTGCCCAAGGTTGGTCACATTGTGGTTCCATGAAATATTTTTTTGAAGAAGTTTTATCTTGTCGAATAAAAAAGGCAATAAAATCCCAAAGGGGTGGACTAGATTAGCCCACGTTAAAGTGAAGCGGCGGCCTGGGTCTTAGTACCATGCCTTTATATATAGGAGTTTTTATGGTCAATCTGATTGCCATAGCTCACCATGGGATAATTTAGGCGCTATTTCGGAGCTTATTCGGACTTAGCCGTTTTAAAAAATTTCATGCGTTTGTCCAGTGGTAAAATAACTTGGCCCTTGACATTCAGTGCGATCTGAGGTATCTTATCTAATTAGACGAGATCCAAGCTAGCGTGCCCCCGGGATAGTTTCTTCTCCCCTGCGACCAGAAACCACACACGCCCTTTATTGTCGCCTTTTCCAAGATCTTTCCGTAACCATAGCCAGGCATTCGAGGGCGGCCCACTCAGCCGCCTCTGGGTAACTTGAATTCTGTTCCCGGCCTGGGGTGCGACTCCTTTCTCAAGCAGGAAACAGCGTTGCATCCTAAATAATCACGGGTCCTTGGAAAGATGCCCAAAATACCGAGGACCGCCAAAGGAGTCGGTGCCCGACATGGGCCTGATCCCTGACATCTCGTCTTCTGCATGTATTACACTGCCACTACGATGGCCGGCGATTACGTCTCAGGCCGGTCGTCTCCGTTGCTCTGTAGCCGCAAGCGCTTTCGTGTAGCGCTACCACCTGCAGCCCAACTAATCTAACCTCTAACTAAGTTTCTGTATGCTTTGTGCGGATTTTTTGCACGGGGTAAGGCAATAGCCTTTCAATGCGGTCAAGCGGCAGATGCTGGTTCAGGGATTACCAAGGATTCTAGACCTAATGACATTTGAAGAACTGCAATTAGCTCCACCCATTCTCAAGGCGCTTGCCCGATGCGGGCACCACAACCCTACGACGGTACAGGGGCTGGCCATTCCCAAGGTTCTCGCCGGGCATGATCTCATCGCCTCGGCCCAGACCGGCACTGGAAAAACCGCAGCCTTCGTGCTGCCCGCGCTGCAACGTTTGTGCGGTCGCCCCCGCGGTTTCAAGCCTGGGTTACGCGTTATGGTGATGACCCCCACCCGGGAACTGGCTGACCAGATAACCCAGGTAGCGCGCGCTTACGGGAAGTACCTCAAAGTAAACAGTGTCACCATCGTCGGCGGCATGCCCTTCGGCGAGCAATTTAAAGCCCTGGCCCAGATGCCGGATATGATCGTCGGCACACCGGGTAGATTGATCGATCACATTATGCGTGGAAAAATCGACTTGTCCCAGGTCGAACTGCTCGTTTTAGACGAAGCCGATCGCATGCTCGAAATGGGTTTTATCGGGGACGTGAAATTTATGTCAGAGGCCACGCCGGAGGACTGTCAAACACTTTTATTTGCTGCGACAATGGGCGATGCCACGGCCAAGCTGGCGCGGAAATACATGAAAAACCCCGAACGGGTTGAGGTGGCACCGGGCCAAATCACCCACGATAAAATCGAGCAGCGGCTGCACCTGGCAGACAGCTTGCAGCACAAAAAACTTCTTCTGGACCATCTTTGTGCGGACGCAACCGTGACGAGGGCGATTATCTTCTCCGCCACGAAGCGCGGCGCCGACAGCCTGGCCCGAGTTCTCGACGCAAAGGGATACCCGGCCGCAGCCCTTCACGCCGACATGACCCAGGCTGCTCGCAATCGAACCACCATGGAGATGAGAAAAGGCAAGATCAGACTCCTGGTGGCTACGGATGTCGCGGCGCGTGGCCTTGATATCGACGGTATCAGCCATGTCATCAATTTCGACCTGCCCCGCTCTGCCGAGGATTACGTCAACCGCATCGGAAGAACCGGGCGGGCTGGAGCGTCCGGAATTGCAATCTCTTTTGCATCACAACCGGATTTCCCTTACCTGGACCGCATCGAACGCTACCTCGGGCATAACCTCGTCGAACAGGTCATCCCCGGCCTGGAGCCGGATCAGCCCGGTCGCAAGCCAAAGGACAACCCGAAGGGCGTTAGGCGGGCGGCAGCAACCGGATCGAGAAGCCCCATTAAAAGGAAAAAGTCCGACAGCCTGCCCAGTTACGAAGGAACGGCTGATAACGGTAAACGTGGGGGACGAGGGGCACCTCGCAAGGCATCTCAAGCTAAGACGGTGGCCGTGGAATATGTGAGCGGCAAGTCGGGGCGTCCAGGGCCAAGCCGGAGACGAAAAGCAGAAGTAAATAATACCCACGCCCCAGTAGGCCAGGGCGGAGTCACGAGTCTTTTCGTCAGGTACGAAGGGACTGATGATAACGGCAAACGTGTAGGACGCGGGGCGCCTCGCAAGGCATCTCAAGCTAAGACGGTGGCCGTGGAAAATGTGACCGGCAAGTCGGGGCAGGCAGGCCCACGCCGGAGACAAAAAACAGAAGAAAAGAGTACCCATGTCCCTGGTGAAAAGGGCGGGGCCACGAATTTTTTCGGCTTGCCCAAGCATCGCAGCCATCATGGCTTGCCCAAAAAAGCTCAACCGGTGGCTCGACCCTAATCCTGTCCCGTGACATTGGAAGCTTAACATGCGGCCATCTTTGAGCGATGAAGAGAAGGAGAGCGCCAAAGGGACCTTGGCCGGACCTGCCGTCGATCAGGTCGCGGTCAAGGCCATAACTGGTTTGTGGCGCCTCCGGTTTTCTCTTTCCTCATCTTGATCGTCATGCTGCCGGCCTAGAGGTTAAGCTCTTGTAAAGTTGTCATCTATAACAGTCAATTATGGCCGTTCAAATTAAAAGTAGAGGTGAGATCATGGCTGGGGATAATTGTTCCGGCTGTCCCTTTAAGTTGGCCCTGGATATCCTAAAAAACGCCAGAGTCGGCCAACATTTGAACAAACTGACCTTAGAATGTCTGTTGAGTCTTAGGGATCTGATCGATGCCGCCATAGCCCAACTGGAGAAGACGGACAAAAGCGCCCAATCGGCCAGAAAGGTGCAAATCGACTAACCCGACCTGGTTCATTTTCCGATGAGCATGACCACCCCAGGCTTATCGTGGGATTGTCTCATGGCTTTATCCCTGGTCATCAGGCTGGTCGCGGTGAATTCAGGAAAAACGGCCAGGGTCAGTCCCACCCGGTCATCTTTTCCGGCCAGGGGCAACGAATCGCATTCTGTCTTTATACGTTGCAGCATGTCCCGAGATCTCGAGCCGGCTTTGGCGGCCTCGATCCCCTTGACCAGGGCGATTAGTCCGGGAGACAAGGCCAACCCCGAGCCGACCACTGGATTTGGGCCGGCATCCCCAAGCCTATCTATGTATCGGTCCAGCAGAACGTCCCAGGCGGCCCGGCTCCAGGTTAGAAAAACCCCTTCCAACCCCTGGTCCGGGACCATGGCTTGCCAGGCGTCCAGCCTCTCCTCCATCAAGAACGGGCTGGTCTCTGCCCTCATTACCGCGCCGGCCAGGTCTCCGCCCCAAGGCTCCGGGGTGGCAATGCCGAACTCAGCCCCTTCGATAAGCATATCCTCCAGCCGATGTTCCAACCCGGTCAGATTCGAGACCAGGCCTTCAATACCATGAAGTTGTTGATCATGGTCATGGGCCAGGTTTAAGAACAAGGCTCTTGCTTGAGCTGTCTGGACTTCTTTGCCGGCCCGAGGGTCGGTCAGATCCACATCCGTGCCTTTCAACTTCAACTGCAGCCTGGTCACCCGCTCGTCATCATCATCTTCTTCAGAGGTCGTGGCAAATTTCAATTGCTTCAAGTAATCGGAGCCACCAAAAGCGGCCGCGGCGGATTTCATCTGGGTGATTTGCCGTTGCACGTCTTTGGCCGTCACCGGCGGTAATTCCCCGTCCTTTAGGACGACATCGCCCGAGGCGACCTGATCCGTCAAATTCGGACCTGGATAGACGCCGGGCGGTAGATAGATAATAAGGGGGCTGAAATAGGGCTGCAACGCCGCGGCCAACTTCTCTTCCATCCAGGTAAAAGGAAAGACGACGGCCGGTATTCTGTCGGTTTGATTCATCCAAATTTCTCCTCTAATTATCCCGCAAACAAAACTTGACTAGATGTTGTTCCTCGATCCGCCGTACAGAGCCTTCCATTTCCATATCGATTAGATGCGCATAGCATTCATTAAAGGCGATCATCTTTTCCAGCAGGCTGATCTCGTCTAAGAATAGGGCTGAGGTAATCTCCTGGCAAGTTTTGGGACGGTCGGCCAGGATAAACTTAATGATCCCTTTTCTCTTGTCATGATGGTGAACAATCTCGTCAACTCTTTGCCCTGGGTCGGCGATGTCCGGGCCATGCGCGGTCAAGGCCAGACGGGGATTAAGCACGGCCGTCCGGCGCAAGGAATCTAAGTAGGCGCCCAGGGGATTAGGATGGTCGATTTTTGAGCCGGCCGAGACGGTGGGGGTGATTTCTTTTAGCAAATGATCGCCGCAGAACAGGATATTGTCCGGTTCATAATACAGGCAGGTGTGGCCGGGAGTATGGCCGGGAGTCCGAAAGCAAGACAAGCCCAATGAGCCCAAATAGATATCCTGACCATCTTGGACCAATTCGTCCGCGGCAAAGGGGACGATCAAGTCCTTTAAGCCGATCAATGCCTGACCGATAATATCTATCCGCTCCTGGGACATCCCATGCTGCCCCAGAAAATGGGGATCGATAAATCCAGCGGGCGACCCCTTCATAAATTTGGCCAAGTCACGGCTGTCCTGAGCATCCATTAGTATTTTGGCGCCGGACCGCTTTTTAACCCACCCGGCCAATCCGGCATGATCACTATGATAGTGGCTGATAAAAATAGTACTGATGGCCTCGAACGGGACGCCCAATTGCGCCAGTCCCGCCTCTAAAGCTTTCCGGGCGGCCTCAGTATTGGGCCCGGTGTCGAGCAGGCCGTAGCCATGATTCCCGGCGATTAGATAGATCTTTATTTCTTTTAGGGCAAATGGTAAAGGCAGCCGTATCACCGCCACCATCGGCAAATTCTCTTTGACCAGGGTCGTTCGGCCAGGGGGTGAAGTAGGCGACATGAGGCATCCAATGCTGTTTGATTCGTTGTTGGTGTCCGTCCCGGAAGCCCCGGAGCGGTGAAAGCTGGTGTTTTTTTAGATTTCATTAAACGATGGGAGAGGCGAATAATGTAAAGTTTTGCAGCCAGGTTCCGATAAGACTAATAATGAGTACCGGAACCTGGTGCGGCGCTTTCGGTGTTGTTCTTGAAAGAAACCTCCCCTATTTTAAGGAATCGGACCTCAATATATAAATTCTGCTTACCCAACCCGCAAGAGTTAGTTTCGCCGGAAATAAAATATGGATGGACTGCAAGCGGTCCTCCGGCAACGGACTATTTGATATCAAGGAGGATATCATGGCCAGATTAAGCAAAGAAGACTTGCCGTACATGGACGGAGCGGCGGCCAAAAGGGAACCATGCGTTTATTGCATTTGGTTCGAATGGGATCAAGATATGCTGACCTGTTTAAATCGGAACAGCATCATCTGTCAAATACATTATCAGGAAGTCATCCCTGGATCAACCATGATTCGAGCTAAGGCCAATTGATAATTAACTTTATATATAGATATTCGTTAGATAAAGGAATAATTCAGCAAGCCGTTCGGGTGGGCAAAGGCCGGTGATGACCCAAGTGGGCGGATTACCACATAACTATTTTTTAGAGTTAAAATTTTCAAAAAAAATTTATCTTAGGGGTTGACAACCGAGGTTAGATGATATAAATTAAAGTTGAAGGGTGGAATAGAATTCAATCGTCTATAATAGAAGCTTCTCGAATGTGCGTGAAATTGCTGGGGAGCCCCTTCTACATTGACATGATCAGAGGGCAGAGCTCACGGTTAAAAACGGCATCGCTGGAAGTCTCTATTATGAGGTCTGGCGAGTGATCGATTTAACATGCACTCACCTGACTTGCCGCTGGGGTCGGTAAAGCTCCGGCGGCTTTTTTTTGCCGAATGGCAGAACTTTCCGCCTTCCAGCTTAATTTCCATACCCGCCGCCGCCTGGTGTCTCAATTCGGATAACGTCTCCCTTCTGCAACACTTCGTAGAATTTGCCGGGCCTTTCACCTGAAACGCCGGCTTTGATGACCAGGTTCCGACCCACTTGACCTGGCCGCCCTCCCGCCCGGCCATAGGGTGGTATGCGCCTTCTTTCGGATAAAACTGTAACTTCCGCCTCTGACAGCAACTTGATCTCCCTAACCAGCCCCTCGCCGCCCCGATGCCGTCCCGGCCCGCCCGATCCCCGTCGAATGGAATATTCCGTCACTAAGAACGGATAACTGTATTCTAAAGCCTCGATAGGAGTATTCAAGGTGTTGGTCATGTGAGAATGGACGGCGCTCTCGCCCGGACCAAATGCGCCGGCCCCCATCCCGCCGCCCAGGGTTTCATAATAGGCAAATGGTTGTCCATTCCTTTCGTCTCGGCCCCCAATGGTGATGTTGTTCATGGTCCCCTGGCCGGCCGCCGGGATAACCTCGGGCAGGGCCTGAAACAGCGCGCTCAGCACCGCGTCAACCAGCCTCTAGGAGGTTTCCACGTTACCTCCAGCCACCGCGGCCGGCCACCGGGCATCCACGATGGTTCCTTTTTTGGTCAGGATGGTGATGGGCCTGAGACAACCAGCGTTGGTCGGGATGTCTTCTTTGATCAATGAGCGAAAAACATACAAAACCGCGGACAAGACAATGGCTTTAACCGCGTTGACACTGCCCTTCACCTGGGGATCGGAATCGGAGAAGTCCAGCTCGACCTCATCCCCCGTGACGGTCAGGACTACGCTGATCTTGATGTTTTCCTGCCCCTGGCCGTCGTCGTCTAAGAAATCCTCGCCGAAATATGTCCCATCGGGGATGGCCGCAATTGTCCGACGGGTCATCCTTTCGGCGTAATCTATAAGACGCCTCGAATAAAGATCCACCTGATCCAGTCCGTACTTGGTGATCAGTTCCTTTGTCCGTCGGATGCCGGTAAGATTGGCCATGATCTGGGCCGCGAAATCCCCTTCCCGCTCCAAGGGCGTCCGAACGTTGTTTAGAAAGAAGGTCATGATCTTCTGGTCGATCTCCCCGGCTTCGACCAATTTCAGCGGCGGGATGATAATTCCTTCCTGAAATATGGAGGTGGCCAGAGGCATGGACCCGGAGGTCATCCCGCCCACATCGGCATGATGGGCCCGATTGGCCACAAAGAAAGCCGGGACGTCATCCTCCCAAAAGACCGGGGCCACAATCGTAATGTCCGGCAGGTGGGTTCCTCCCTTAAACGGATCGTTCAAGACGACCATGTCGCCATCCTTGAATTCCACGCTCTCGATGGCCGATTTCACCGACAACGGCATGGACCCGAGATGAACCGGAATATGAGCCGCCTGGGCGATCATGTCCCCCTCCCGGGTAAAGATGGCGCAGGAGAAATCCCGCCTCTCCTTGATGTTGGGAGAAAAACCGGTCCGATTCAAGGTCACGCCCATTTCTTCGGATATGGAAGAAAAACGGTTCTTAAATACTTCCAATAAGATGGGGTTGGCTTTCATCTTTCACTCCGCCTATAACTTATCCACAGACCCGGCGGCGCATTCTAATTCGGCTACGGAGACATTGTAGTTAAATAGAGCTTCGAGGTACTTGCCTTCGTTCTGACCATACTTTTCGATGGCGTTGAGCAGGTCTCCGGCAACCCCGACACCCATGTCAAAATCGGCCAGGGCGGCCACCACCCATTTACGAGAGGCCACCGCAGCAGCCCGGTAAGACACGGCTGCTTTCTGCCACTCCACTACATCCTGGTAACACTTAGCCACCTGGATGGGGATATTCATTTCGGCGTAGGCCTGGGTGTTCCGGATCTTGTGATATTCAGCGCGGGCTTTATCAATTCTGGCCCGGCCAATCCCGAAATCAAAATTCCATTTAAGGCCGGCGACCACTCCGCCATAGGAGTGATTAAAATCATCTGAGATATATGGATTATGGAAGGCATCCCGACCTGGAGCGCCGGCCAGGGATCCGACTGCGGCGGCAAAAAACGACGGATATTGGTCACTCTGGGCTGCCTGGAGCATGGACTGTTGGGCCTCTACCGCCTCTTTAAGTTGTTTCAACTCCGGACGCCGGGTGGCCGCGCCCTGAAGATAGGAGTCCAAGTTAGCCGGCTTTTCGTCCTTCATGATCAGTTTCTTATCCGCCGGTTCAAATTCCATATTATCCGGCAGGCAGAGCATCGCTTTCAAAGCAAAGTAGGCTGTTTTCTCACCTTTTTCGGCCTCGGCCCGGAATCTGATGGAATCAGCCCGATAGGCCTCAACCCGATAGAGATCAGTCTCAGCTACCTGAACGGCCCCCAAAGCCAGCAGCCGGGAGATCCGGTTTTTAGTCTCATCAAAAAAATCGCCGGCATTTTTTGCCGCGGCCAGTCCCGCCCGGGACAGGACCAGGGCGTAGTAAAGTTGTTTGACCCGCACGGCCAGTTCGCATTTCTTCTTGGGCAGTTCCAATTCCTTGGCCTTAACCCCTCTGCCGGCGGCGTCCTCTCGATGGGATAATTTTCCAAAAGTATAGATAGGTTGGGTCATGACGACATCAAGCTTGCCAAATCCGCTGATGCTTGACAGACTCAAACCCGGTGAGGGATCGTAGATCTTGTTGTTTCGGATTATGGGTTCCTTGGCGTCGTCAATCGGGCCGATCAATCCGGTGACATCCACCTGAGGGTAGTAGGCCGCCTTGACCTGGTCCAGATCGCTCTTGGCCGCCTCAATCTCACTCTTGCTCTCTCCAATGGCCGGACTCTTGTCCACAGCCATGGCGATCATCCGGTCCAGGTCGAGAATCAGCCTTCGGCCCTGCCCTTCTTCCGCCCACCCCGCTCCCGTCATAGAAAGAATCAAACTAAGACCGACCAGGATGGATATCCTCGAATACCGTACGGGCCTGACGGACCCTCTCGCCATCTGCATATGGTCCTTCTCCTTGGAGATATTGCCGGCAAAAAAAATTGATAGATGGTTACCGGGACTCTCAACGGTTTCACACGCGCCAAAAAGACCGGCTAGCTGATTTGCCCAATGATGGGAATTGGCCGTGACCCTTCCTTATAGGATTGATAGGCTAGAGACGTCAATAAAGCGCACCACCGGGCTTCGTCCAAATTAGCCCCTCGAATGCCGGCATCACACACTTCCTGCCAAAAACCTTCGATCACCGGTTTCATCCATTCCAGATGTTGCGACCCCTGGGATAGGGCCTCAGAAAAATCGTAACGCACGGGTGCGGCATCATGTCTGCTCAACATAAGATGATCATCATTAATACTAATAGTTCCCTGGGTGCCGACGATTTGGCCGAAGTTCCGCCGGCAGGAAGCCCGCCAGGTCAAATGAAGCTGCGCCTCGGCCCTGGGAAAACGTAACCTCAGGTTCACCGTTTCTTCCAGGCTGGAGCCGTCCGTTTCGGCGAATTCCATTCCGGCTGAGACGGACTCCGGCGTCTGGCTGATAATGGCCAGCACCAGGTAGAGATGATGCCACCCATGATCGAGCAAAATACCGCCTCCGGCCACTTCAGGCTGCCGACGCCAATCGGAGGCGCCACCTCCGGCATTGGGCGGGCGCAAGACGCTGAGAGAGACACCTCCCCGATACAGTCGGCGGCCGTCAATTCCACCGTCTTCGCAAATATAGGCGCATATTTCCAGTTGTTTACAGTAAAGACAGCGCGGCCCGAGGCATCGGCGGCTTGTTTCACCTGCCGGAAGCTATCCGATGAAGTGACCAGTGGTTTTTCACAGAAAACGTGTACACCGGCCTGGCACGCCGCCATGATCTGGTCGGCATGAAAACAAGGTGGCGTGCAGATATCCACAAAATCCAGCTCATGGTTGGCCAGCAGCGTCGCCCCGTCGGGATAGATCGCCGCTCCGGGAAGCACCCGTGACACCAGGGCAGCCCGCGTTGGAGAAGGTTCCACCACCGCCTCGATATCAAAATTTGGATTCTGTTGCCACAAGGGGACATGGGCGTTCAAGGCCACGTTCCCAAATCCGATAACGGCTCCCCGTAAGGGCCGACCCGGCGAGTTGTGTTCAGGCATCGATTGCATTCCTCTGATCTCTATCTATACTAAGGGGTTAATCTAGTCAACCACACGATGTTAACTTGAAACGGCCATAACCGGCGTTTCTTGATTGAACACGATGTTCAACCTGCTTTCTTGGCCTGGCCGGCCGGACAATTTATTGTCTGCGTTGCGAACCAGTCGAAAGCAATACAAAAAACGCTGATTATGGCCGTGGCTATGACAAATTTGAAAAACAGACGACAATAACACCGAGTTACTTATAGGGGATGTGTCCCACGACAAACGTAAATACTTCGTCTAAAATCCCCAGGGCGGTGTCCACTTCTTCCCGGGTGATGACCAACGGCGGGTTGATCCGGAAATTAGCCTTGTAATCCATGGACACCATGCCGCGCTTCAGCGTCTCTAAAAACATTTGTTTCGTCACGGCCTTGTCCAGCGGTTCTTTCGTCCGGCGGTCCTTGACCAGTTCCACCCCGATCATCAACCCGCGTCCCCTGACATCACCGATAAATTCAAATTTATTCTGGAGATTCCGCAATCCATTCAGAAAATACTCACCCACCAGGCGAGAATTGTCCACCAGGGACTCTTCCAGTAACGTCTTGATAGTGACCAAAGCCGCGGCGCTGGCCAGGGCGTTCCCCCCATAACTACTCGAAGACGAACTGGGCTTGGAATATGGCCGGCTATCCGTAATCTCGGTGGTCGAGATCAAGCCGCTAACCGGAAATCCACTGCCCAGGCCCTTACCGATAGTCATGATGTCGGGAACCACCCCGGTATGATTAGACCCAAACATCATCCCGGTGCGGCCGAACCCGGTGATCATCTCGTCGGCAATTAGTAAGGCGTCATGGTCTCGGGCAATTTCTACCAGTCCAGGCAGAAACTCCGGCGGCGGGATGATATTCCCGGCCGTCCCTTGCATAGTTTCCACAATGATGGCGGAGAGACTACCTGCGGTGTTTTTCTCAATCACGGTTCGGATGAATTCCAAACAAAACATCCCACATCCTGGATAGTCCATCTTGAACGGGCACCGGTAGCAGTCGGCGTAAGGAGCCAGATGGAGGCCCGGATACAAAGGTCCCCAATTTTGCTTCCATGGGTCGCCCAGCAGTCCCATGACTCCTCCGGTCTTGCCGTGAAACCCACCCCAAGATCCTAGAATCTCATATTTTTTGGTATATGATTTGGATAGCCGAACGGCAGCCTCGACGGCCTCCGCACCGCCGCTATAAAGCTGAATCTTATTCAAACCCGGCGGGGTCAAGGAGGCGATTAAGCTCAATAAGGCCACTCGGGCCTCGGAAGTGAAACTTCCCACCACCACTTTATCCAGTTGTTCTTTCAGAGCGGCAACGTATTTAGGATGAGTGTGGCCCAGGCTGCAAACCGCCACTCCGGCCATAATATCCAGATAGCGCCGGCCGTCTAAATCAGTCAGCCAGCAACCTTGCGCCTCTTTAATGACCAGTTGAGACAGTTGCGCCACTTCCTGAAGTCCGGGCGACATATACTGTGATTCCTGACGACAGAGTTTTGAGGACATGGTCTCGGCCATGTGGCTGTCGTCACTTCGTGCATTCATGCAAACCTCCCTATATTAAATATCACGACCGGATCGGGTAGGTCCGGATAAGGTACCTGGCGATACCGCCGGCCGCGTCCAGACAGCATCTGGAAAAGCTGGGCCAATCATTCAGATCAATCAACACTACCTCACCCCGGGGGGTGATCACGGCATCTCCACCATAAATCTCCAAGCCGACCGCGGCTGCGGCTCTTTCGGCCAGGTCCGGCAACAGGTTGGGCCAGACCGGCAGGGGTTCCGCACCATCAGCGGCAAAAGCGCAGAAAAAATGGCCTTGCCCCGCGCCATAAAATTTGATCACCCGTCCTGGTACGTGGTCTTGAAC
>JADFYC010000390.1 GCA_015233295.1 Deltaproteobacteria bacterium
GCCCGGCATAGATACTTTAAGGGAATAGTGGGGAAGGCCTGGTACAGTAGCCTGGACACCGCCAGCAAGAACAGGATAGCAGCGCCTGTAAACAGAACATAATAAAGTCGACTGAGTTTTCTCTGAGAGAAGAACAAAAAGAGATTGTAAATCAATAAGGTTAAGATAATACCATGAGTTAAGCCTAACAAACGGTTTATCCTGGCGGCCTTTTTCCGATAGTCGGAATCGGTGCAGATCTCGAAATTGGGGTAGACAAACACCAGGCTTTGGATCCGAACGTAAATGGTTTTGGGCTGAGTCAGATCGGTCGGAAGATAGGGGGCTGGCGATACGTCGATGACGCTTTTCAAAACGGGATCGAGGATCATGCCCGCTTGCACGGCTCGCCATTTCATCGCCCTGTCCGCCGGGCCGGAAACGGTTTCCGGGAAGTACAGGGTCGTATTATCCGAATACATTTCCCCCAAGAAAAGGCGCCAGACCTTAGCCGGAGGGCTGGTGGGTTGGAGGGGACCCGATACGGTGAACCGGATCCAACAGGCCGATCGGGTTGGGCTTATGATCCCTTTTTGATACGGCGCAAACTGCCTGGCCATCCGGGGGGAGGAGACATCCTCAATGGTCAGGTTATTGTCTTTGTCCTCGAATATCTCCATGTATGGAGCCAGGGAGTAAGAGTCGCTATCCGCAGTAAGCATTAACGCCTGGCCCGCCCATGCTGAAGGTGCCGAAAAAGGCGTCCCAGATAGCAGGCCGCAAAAAAATGCCGCAATAAAAACGACGAAGACACGACCAGACGGTTGCATAGCAAGAACCTTGAGCCCTCTTTAACGAAGGACAATCATGACCGTTCACAGCATAAGTTGTTTTATTGGCCGAATTTAACTTGACTTAGGCCTGCCGATTACAACATATGGCAACAGATTTGAAAATGCAAGAGAAAATAGGGCGGAAAGGGCAAAGGCGGGTGTGAAGAAAACGGATGGCCGCGTTGACGTGGCAGTTAGCCGTACCTGAGGATAACATCTTGATTATAAAAATATATTTTCCGGACAGGGCGATGGTCTAATTTATTCGGCCTGACCGCTAGTTGGTTAACGGTACGCTTTTATCTATAAACCTTAACTGGTTATGTTTAATGTCGGGTGGAAAACAATTTGACATCCTGAAGTAAAAAGAATATAGTATATAGTTTGTGGGCCAAGAATGTCCGGATAGACCTAGGCCTATAAGTAAATCAGGCCCATCGGCTCCGGCTGGATTATGGTAATAACTCGATGAATAAACAGAATAAAGTATGATTCAGGGATCATTTTCAATAATTACCGTCCATTTTAACGCACCGGAAGATCTGGCCGGGCTGCTGCGGTCCCTGGAAGGGGATGAGGCTGTGGCCGCAGGGCAGGTGGTGGTGGTAGACAACGGCTCCGATGATCAAGATCAGGTCCGCCGGCTGTTAGACGGCTATCCCTGGGTTAGGGCCATATATAATCAACAGAATTTGGGATTGGCCAGAGCGGCTAATCAGGCTTTGAGGCTGACCTCGGGAGAATTCGTCGTCCATTTAAACCCGGATATTGTGGTCTTGCCCGGAGCCCTGGCCGGGATGCGAGAACTGCTCACCCAGCACCAGAATATTGGTCTGGTTTTTGCACGGCTAATCGATACCGCCGGTCGGTTGCAGTACTCCTGTCGCCGGTTTTATGACCTGCGGACGGTGCTTTGCCGGAGAACCCGATGGGCCGGACGGTTATGGCCGGAGGTCGAGTCGAACCATTTGATGGCTGATTGGGACCACAACTCGCTCAAGGAGATAGATTGGGCCCAGGGCGCCGCGTTTATGGCCCGGCGAGCGGCCTTGCCTCAGGGCCGGTTATTCGACGAACGTTTTTTCCTCTACTTTGAGGATGTGGATCTTTGCCTGGCCATGCACCGAAGCAACTGGGCCGTGGTTTATCTACCCGAGGCGACAATGATCCATGCCCATCAGCGGGCCAGTTTTGGCCGCGGGATAAACCGGGCGACCTGGGAACATCTCAAAAGTCTGATTAAATTCAGCATGAAATACCATGGGCTGGATGTCCATGAGAAGTCTCAGACTTGACTATTCGGTGACCATTTCGCGATAATGGAAACGCCTCAGCCGTATGGACCCAAGGGGTACGGGACTGGAGAATATGCTAAGACAGCGGGCCAAATTAGTTGAAAATGCACTTATCATTACTGATGTCGGTGTGACTGTCGGCGTCTTTTTTGCCGCCTATGGCCTCCGCAACTCCTTGTTTCGGGGCCTGGACCGGCTTTTTCCGCTGGAACATTATTTGTATATGCTGTTGGTCATCGTTCCGGTTTGGGCTTTTACATTTAAATACATGGGGATTTACCGCTCGTTCAGGACAACCCCTATCATCAGTGAAATAAAGGAGTTAATCAAGGTCATCTTCGTCTGCGGGATGATCCTGGGATTCGCCATTTTCTTGTTTAAATTCCAGCTCGTGGCCAGCCGGTTGTTTATTGCTCTCTTTTTGGCTCTCGATTTTCTAGCCTTGATCCTGGTCCGGGTGGCCGTTCGGCTGGTTAGCCGGTGGGTCAGGAAAAGCGGCTACAACTTTCGGAACATGATTATCGTCGGTGACGACCGGCGGGCGGTGGATTTTGCCCGGATGGCCGAGCAAACCCGGTGGTGGGGATACCGCGTCACCGGGTTTATCGGGATTGACCGGAACTCCCTAAAAAATAATATTGCGCCGTATAAATTTTTAGGAGTGATCGAGGATATTGAGCGGGTTGTGTCGAACAGCGTGGTGGACGAGGTGGTTTTTCTGGTTAATCGCAAGACCTTGGACACTCTGGAAGAGACATTTCTGTTTCTTGAGGACGTGGGCATTAATACCCGGGTTGCGCTTAACTTTTTCCCGAATGTTATTGCGCGCGTCTCCATCACCAGCCTTCACGATATCCCCTTACTCTCTTTTTCCACCCGGCCCAGTGATGATAGTTCGCTAATGGTCAAAAGTCTTATCGATAGACTCGCGTCCCTGGTCCTGCTGGCCGGATTAAGTCCATTTTTTCTGTTGATTGCCCTGGCCGTTAAACTGGAATCCAAAGGCCGGGTGATCTACTCCCAGACCCGGTGCGGCATGAACGGCCGTCGGTTCACCTTGTATAAATTCAGGTCGATGGTTGATGGGGCTGATAAGATGAAAAGGGACATTCAGGGCTTGAACGAAATGGATGGGCCGGTCTTCAAAATAAAAGATGATCCCAGGGTGACCAAGGTCGGTAAGTTTTTGCGGAAAATGAGTCTTGACGAACTTCCGCAACTTTTGAATGTGCTTAAAGGAGATATGTCTCTGGTCGGACCCAGGGCCCCGCTCCCGGAAGAAGTGGAGCAATACGAAAGATGGCAGAGGCGGCGATTGTCAATGAGGCCCGGGTTGACCTGCCTTTGGCAAATCAATGGACGAAATAAAGTGGATTTCCTTAAATGGATGGCCATGGATCTGGAGTACATTGATAACTGGAATCTTAAGCTTGACTTTAAGATCATGCTTAAAACCATCCCAGCCGTAATCTTGGGCAAGGGTTGGTGATCCGTTGCAGGTTGCAGGTTACATTTTT
>JADFYC010000391.1:0-3112 GCA_015233295.1 Deltaproteobacteria bacterium
GACCTGAGATGACCATAATGTATGGGATTAAAGGTCCCGCCAAAGAGACCTATTCGGATGGTCCTTGAATCAGTTGGGGATACTTGTTTCACTCTCTCGAGCCTGGTCGCTGGGTTAGTCTTGTACGCGGCGGTTCTGGTCGCCGAGCCAAACCATGGCTTGCACGTGGTGTCTTAAGCATGTAATTGTTTGATTGTGGCAGGGCGCAGGTTCTTCTATCGTCCTTATATTTCTCTTCTTCTTTTCAGTTAGTTCAATTTACCGACTATTATGGACAGGCTCTAAGCCCTGACCTGGCCGTCGCCATAGGCGATGAACTTAGTGGTCGTTAATTCCTCCAGCCCCATGGGGCCAAACGCATGGAGCTTAGAAGTATTGATGCCGATCTCTGCGCCCAGGCCCAATTGGCCGCCGTCGTTAAATCTGGTCGAAGCATTCACCAGGACCAAAGATGAATCCACCTCACGTAAGAACCGCTGAGCCCGCTGGTAATCCGAGGTGACAATGGCCTCGGTATGATTGGACCCGTACTGGGCGATGTGATCCAGGGCCTCATCCATATCAGCCACCACCTTCACGGCCAGGATCAGGTCCAAAAACTCGGCCGGCCAGTCGGATTCCATTGCTGCTCTGGTCTGGAGCAAAAGTGACAATGTCCGTTCGCATCCCCGAAGCTCCACGCCGGCCTGATTAAATCGCTCCGCCATGGCCGGCAAGAATTGAGCCGCCACATCCTGGTGGACCAACATGGTTTCCATGGCATTGCACACCCCGGGACGCTGGACTTTTGCATTATAACATATTTCTACAGCCATATTCAAGTCGGCACCGGCGTCGACGTAGACATGACACACTCCTTTGTAGTGTTTAAGCACTGGGATACGAGAATTCTCCGTCACAAATCTGATTAAGCCCTCGCCTCCTCGGGGAATGATGATATCCACGTAATCTTCCATGGCCAACAGTTCCTTTACTGCGGCCCGGTCAGTCGTATCCACCACTTGTACGGCATCAGGATGAATACCGGCGGCATTCAGGGCTTCTTGCATAATCCCGGTCAGAATCAGGTTGGACCGCAGCGCCTCAGATCCCCCTTTAAGGATGACCGCATTTCCTGATTTAAGACACAAAGCGGCCGCGTCCACCGTCACGTTGGGCCGGGATTCATAAATGAAACCGATAACTCCCAGAGGAATACGCATTCGGCCGACCATTAGGCCGTTGGGCCGACGCCACATCCCGGTCACTGCCCCGACCGGATCCGGCAAAGCCGCCACCTCATGCAACCCGGTGATCATGGACGAGATAACACTATCGCTGAGGGTCAACCGGTCCAGCATGGCCGCGGATAGTCCCGCCTCCCGGGCCTCGGCCACATCCCTGGCGTTCTCGGCCTGGATGGCCGCTTGATGGGCCTTGAGTCCTTGGGCCATATTCATCAACGCCTTATTCTTAATAGAAGTCTCGGCCCTGGCCACTCGCCGCGCCGCCGCCCTGGCCCGGACGGCCAGTTCCATAATTCGGGACGTTACTGACATCGAACTCCTCCATCATGAAATATGACCATGTTATCTCGGTGGATAACCTCATCATAGGGCTTGTATCCCAAACTTTCTTCAATCTGGCTGGTTTTCAGTCCCTTAATCCGTTCAATTTCGGTTGAAGCATAATTAACCAGGCCGACGGCCACCATCTCCCCCCGCCCGTCCACACATCGCACCACGGACCCAGGACCGAACCGTCCTTCCACTTTGGTAATCCCGGAAGGGAGAAGGCTCTTGCCATTGTGGAGTAAGACGTCTTTGGCCCCGTCATCAACCACGATGTCTCCGGCCGGGCTACACGAAAATGCGATCCAAGAACGCCGTTTAGAGATAGGCTTGTCCACCGGTAGGACCAGGGTGCCGACCTCAACCCCATCAAACACATCGGATAGGTTATTCTTCTGCTTGCCACCGACGATAATAGTCGGGACCCCGCCCAAGGCAGCTTTCCGGGCGGCCTGAAGCTTGCTCAACATACCGCCCCGACCGGGGCCGTAAGCCACGTCCGTGGCGTATTTCTCAATTTTTCGAGTAATCGACTCAACTAACGGGATAAATTTGGCTTCAGGGTGTTGTCTGGGATCCTGATCGTAAAGGCCGTCAATACTGGTCAAGTTAATGAGCAAATCGGCATCGATTAAGTTGACCACCATGGCCGCCAGGTTATCATTGTCTCCCAACCTGATTTCTTTCACCACCACCGTGTCGTTTTCATTAATGATTGGTATAACCCGCCATTGCATCAGAGTGAAGATAGTGTTCCGGGCATTCAGATAGCGGTGGCGGTTGGACAGGTCATCACCGGTCAACAGGACTTGAGCCACTTCCACCCCGTACCGGTGAAAGGCCTCCTCATAAACCTGCATCAAAATGGACTGACCAATGGCGGCATAGGCCTGCTTCTGAGGAATTGACTTGGGTGTATCGGCAAGCTTCATTTTCCTTACGCCCGCAGCAATGGCCCCGGAGGAGACCATAACCACTTGCAGACCGCGTTCCAACAACAGAGAGACTTCATCAGCCAACCGGTTGATGACCCGTAAATCCAGCCCCTCATCAGTGGTCAGCACGGCGCTGCCGACTTTAATCACCACCCGTTTAACCCGGCTGATTATCTCTTCTCTTAACGCGCTTTTATTCATACATCTCGCTCAAATAAATGCCTTCGGATGACTGCGGTCAATTCCTTAATTCCGGTGCCGGTTTTAGCCGAAATCAAGCGCGGGGAAAAGCCTGCTTGCTTAAAAGCCGCCTTCACCCGGTTAAGTTGCTCGGGGTCGGCCACCAGGTCGATCTTGTTGAGGACGACCACCTGAAACTTATCGGCCAACGCCGGCTTAAACTGCCGAAGTTCCTGATTTATAGTATTAAAGGAATCCAGAGGATGGTCGCTGTCGACAAGGGACACGTCCACCAAGTGAACCAACAAATTGGTCCGTTCGACGTGCTTGAGAAAACGATGCCCCAGTCCGGCGCCCAGATGGGCGTTTTTGATCAAGCCCGGAATATCCGCCACCACGAAGGGACGGTCTTGGTCGGAATCCACCACTCCCAAGTGGGGGGTCAAA
>JADFYC010000391.1:3151-3622 GCA_015233295.1 Deltaproteobacteria bacterium
AGATAAGAGTAGATTTACCGGCGTTGGGTAACCCGATCAAACCGACATCGGCAATAAGCTTAAGCTCAAGGAAAAGCTGCCTGGCCTCTCCGGGCATTCCTTTCTGGGCAAATCGCGGCGTACGATGGCGCGAGGTGGCGAAATGGTGATTGCCTTTCCCTCCCCGACCACCCCGGGCCACGCACAGAGTTGTCCCATCCCCGGCCAGATCACCCAGTAGTTCACCGGAGTCTTGATCATAGGCCAGGGTGCCCACCGGGACGTCAATGACTATGTCAGCCCCATTTCTGCCGTGGCAATCATTAGATTTTCCCTGTCCCCCTCGCTCGGCCTGGAAATGCTTCTTAAAAGAGAACTCGTTTAGGGAATTAATCCTGGTGGTGGCTTGGAGGATGACACTCCCTCCATCACCGCCATCGCCCCCGTCCGGGCCGCCCCAGGGTTTTGACCGTTCCCTCCTGAAACTGACAC
>JADFYC010000392.1 GCA_015233295.1 Deltaproteobacteria bacterium
AAATGATTACAATATTACTATCAGCCATCGAGATATAGAATTGGGATAATTAAGATACATGGAAAGGGGCCGGATAGATGGTTGGAGTTGTAATTGCCACCCACTGTAAACTGGGTGAAGAATTGATCAGAGCGGCAGAGTTTATTGTCGGAAAAGCTGAGCAGATCAGGTCTGTGTCCGTTGATCCCCAAAAAACACCGCCGGACGCCCTTCGTAAAGAAATAGAAGAAGCCGTTAAAGCGGTGAATACGGGCAACGGAGTGCTCATTCTAACCGACATGTTCGGCGGCACACCGTCCAATATCTGCTTGTCTTTTCTGAAACAAGGGAAGGTTGAGGTCATCTCCGGGGTCAACCTGCCGATGGTCATCCGGATCCTGAATATTCGAACCGATTTCGCCTTATCTGAACTGGCCGAAACAGTTAAAACCTACGGACAAAACAGCATCGCCATTGCCGGGGAGAAACTTCGCCGGAAATAGTTACCAGGTTCTATTCTCCCCGGTGCGGTTAAACACGCCGGGGCTGTTTGCCGAATAACCTACCAGTCTGCCAACGTAAGACCTGCCGGATATATAGCCCCACATGCCGTGCCCAAAGACCTTCATGAGGCCCGCCGGATATGCCCTGTGCTTCCTCCCTGCCGTGTCATGTTACGTTTAGTCGTATCGAAATCCATCATCTCCCGCAAGTAGTTGATATTGAGCAAAGGTCATTCACCTGTCCCTGGTCACTCCGGCAGTTTACCCTGGAACTGGCCCGGCCTTATGGTGACTCTATCATCATGGCCGGTGAAGCCGAGCGTCAAGTCCTGGGCTACGCCTTCTGGTGGGTGGTGACCGATGAGGTGGAAATTCTCAATGTGGCCGTTCATCCGGATTTCCGCCGCCGGGGATTGGGCCGTTTGCTACTCACCGAGCTGATTGCCCGGGCCGGCCTGAATGGTGGCCGAGCCTTTTTCCTTGAAGTAAGACCTTCCAACCTGGCCGCCCAGGCCTTATACGACTCCTTGGGCTTCAAACCGGCCGGCGTGCGGCCGCGTTACTACGACGATACCGGAGAAGATGCCCTCCTTATGCGGCTGACGATAGAGTAGTTGAGACTGGGTTCAGCCATTTCATAAAAAATTACCACGTTGGATTCCGGATAACGTAATAAGTCCTCCCCGACTCCGCCGTCATACTTCCTAGACGATGCCGAAGAAAGCCGATCAAAGACACAATGTTGTCTCTTTTATGAGTCCAACATACAATTTTGTTCTTTTAGTTTAATACGTTATAGTCCGGCCCGATTTGCTGGGATGACTTACCCCGATTTGAGGCCCGCTCCGGAATCTCTCTTCCAGGCTAGACATGGCATGAACATTGCTTTTATCTTCCCAGGATGACATTGTCATTTTCTCCACGCCACCTATGACGCCTGAATTATCAGCCTTTCACGTCCCCCTTTAGTCCTCTCCTGCTCCAGAAGGAGACAAATGGTGTGCATATATGTCCTTCGGTAGACCATTAGATATCGGCCGGATGATTGATACAGAGAGTATCGTCACTCATTTCCAACCGATTGTCTCCGTCAAGACCAGATCAGTCATCGGTTTTGAGGCCCTGTCCCGCGGCATCGACTTAGATACCGGGCAGATTATCCCGCCCATGCCTATCATCCGCCGCGCCCGAGAACAGCATCTAACCATTGAATTAGACCGGGTATTCCGGAAGAAGGCCATGAATACCTTCAAATCCCGGATAGCGGGAGATGACCGCTACACTCTGTTTATCAATATAGACACCTCCATCCTCGACCAAAACGTGGTCGGATCCGGTCAAATCATCAACCTGGTCGACCAATTAGGTTTAAGTCCCAAGAACATTGTCATTGAAATCGTTGAGTCCCAGGCCAATGATATTCATGCCTTGAAACAATTTATCGACAATCACCGCCGGCATGGATTTTCCATCGCCTTGGACGACCTGGGCAATGGTTTTTCCAATCTGGACCGCATTCCGATCATAAAACCAGATATCCTAAAATTAGACCGGTGGTTGATTCAAAACATAGATGAAGATTTTTATAAACAAGAGGTGTTTCGATCTGTAGTCAACCTGGCCAAAAAAATAGGGGCCTTAGTAGTTGCCGAAGGAGTGGAGAGAAGAGAAGAGGTCGTTTGGTCTCTGGAGTTAGGGGCGGATATCCTGCAGGGGTACTATTTTTCGTCCCCCCAGGCTCTGAATGGCCGTCTTTTGAATGGCTTAAAGGATAGAATCAATCACACGGCGGTAGAATACAAAAGCTACATTATCGAAAAAATCAAAAAGAAAAGGCTGGAATACGAATCATACAATTGCATTATCAACAATCTGATCAATGAGTTGTCGAAAACAGACATAAACCGCATCAACCAGCAATTACTCGACGTCCTGGAAAACAACGCTGTCGTGGAGTGCATCTATATTTTAGACGAAATGGGCATCCAGGTCACTTCTACTATTTGCAACGATCCGGGACTACCGGTCAAAAATAATCTTATATTTCAACCCGCCCGTCCCGGAACAGATCATTCCACCAAGGAATTCTATTATCTCTTGGTCAATACCGGATTTACCAGATACGTGACGGAACCATATATATCTCTGGCCACTGGAAACCTGTGTGTGACCATCTCCGTCCTGTTCACCAATGTTGATCAACGTCAATTCATTCTCTGCGCTGATTTTATCACCTGAAACCGGCCTCAGAGGGGCCGTCCCGTTTCCGATAAAGGAAAAACGGGATGCTCCCCGGACATCTCTCAGCCAACAGGTTCAACTCATGGTTTTCTAAATACTTCCTTGATCGGCTCACCTTCCAGAAAGGTCCTGGGCTGCTTACTGTCAATAGCTTTGGCCAGATAATTCAATGCAGCTTTAAGAGCCAGCAAGTAGTGCTCGACATCAGCATTGGAATGACTATAACATAGATTCGCCCCGCCATGGGCCAGGACCCCCCGTTTGATCAATTCCTGCTGCATCAGACTGGCCAGGACCAACCCTCCCGCCCCGTCTTCGTCACTAAAGGTGGCCACGGTATGCGGAGGTAAGCCGACACATCGGGTGTAAGCCGCCACCCCGCTCTCCCGGGCCAGGACATTATATCCATCCTTGATTTTCTGTCCCTGGTCCCAAAGGTGGGGGAAGACATTCTTTTCCCTCATCACTTTAATGGTGGCCAGGGCTGCAGCCAGGGCCGCCGCGTCTCCGCCAAAAGTAAAGGAGAAGAATATCTCGTCGAACAAGGCCATGATCTCCTTTCGGCCCACTACCGTCGAAATGGGAAATCCGTTGGCCATGGCCTTTCCAAAGCAACCCAGGTCGGGTGTCACTCCAAAATATTCTTGCGCCCCGCCCAGGGCCAGTCGAAACCCGGTCACGATCTCATCAAAAATCAACAACGCCCCATTTTTGTGGGCTACGTCCTTGGCCCTGGCCAAAAAATCATTTTCCGGTTCGACCACACCGACCGGTTCCATGATGACTGCGGCGATCTCACCGGGGTGCCCGGCAAACAGGGCTTCCAGCGTCTCAATCTTATTATACTCAAAAGTCAAAGTAAGTGCCTGGGTTGACTTGGGAA
>JADFYC010000393.1 GCA_015233295.1 Deltaproteobacteria bacterium
AATCCGCTCCAAGGTGATGACTGAAATAAAAGTTCCCCGGTAAAGGCCCAGGGTCATAACCAATAAGACGTTGATCAGGCCGACAATCAGGCCGGCTTTAAACATTGTCTTTCGCTCCCGACAATGTCTGACGCACATGGCCGCGACGATGTTGCCGATGATAAAATACCCAAACATGTCAAGACGGTATTCCAATAACACAACCATCAAGATCGAAGTCGCCACACCACACATCAAGGCCGCTTCCATGCTCAAAAAAATAGTGACGAGCATGGCCACCGCCGCGGCCGGGATACAAAAGATGAGCGAAGAGAGGTGTAAAAATGGGATGGCTTTGCCGGCCGCGCTGTCCAGAAAATTGACCAGCACCGCCGTCAGGAAGATAGTAAACATCGTCATCATGCAAAACAGAATATCTCTTGGGGTGCCGGAAAACCTTCGGATGTAATATGTCCCAAAATGATACATGGTCATTAACAAGACCATTAAAAAAATGGCGATTCCAAGGAGCTTGCCCAGGAAGCCGTGGGGCGCCCTGGAATAGGCCTGACTGCGCAACTTGACCAAGATATCTTCGGTGATTTTCTCACCTTCGCGGACGATTATCTCACCTTTCTTGATCCTATAAAATACTGGTTTAACGGATTGCTGCGCCTCATGCTGCCGTTTTTGGGTCAAGTCTCGGTTATACGTGACGTTGGGTTGGGTGATAGACTGGGCGATTTGAACGATGTACCGTCGGTGGGGCCGCAACCGATGAGAAATATTGCCTTTGGCCAGCCCGGAGATGTATTTTCGGGCCTGCTCCAGGTCCATCAGTCGGGACGCGTCTTGGACCAGCGTTTCCTTCCCGGTCTTGAGGTCGCGCAGCATAATCCCCTTGTTCACCTCCCGGATCAAAAAGGATTCGCTCGGCGCCATGCCCCGGCTTAAGGTTTGTGAGACTAGTCTATTGATTTCCGCGGCCACTTCCGGGGCGAATTTGATATCAATAAGCCACTCGTAAGTATTATCCTCTAATTCGATGCCCAAAATTGTCTCGAAGTCATCTTTTTCCAACAAATGGCCTGGCGTTTTTTGCTCTAGAGGATCCGGCGATGCAGGTTTGGAGGCGGCATTCTTAGCTTCGGTCGTGGCCGGAGGGGAGAGTTTGGCCGAGGATTTTCGGGACTCAGAGGAGAGTTGCTCCCGCATCAATTCAAAGGCCTGGAGGACCCTCTTCTTAATGTTCTGAGCGACCTCATCATCAAGGTCATAGACGGGCAAGACAGAGCGGGTGGCTGCGGCAAGATGTTTAGCGGTTGTTTCCTTATCTTCGACCAGAAAACCGGCCGTGGCTCTCACGTCGGCCAGGGCCACATCGCCTACCGCGTATTCTTTAGGCGGAGATAGGGCTTCGGGCGAAATAATCAGGGCCACGCCCAAAGAAAAGACTAACAGTATCGCCCACTTTTTCAGCAGTTCGATCTTTTCGGGGGAGGACCCATGGTGGGGTCTCTTGCTCGCCCGGCTTGCGGCGGCCCGGGGAACCTTTTCCTTTGTCAGCGGCTTAGTAACAAGTTCCCTAATTTTGCTGAGATCGTACTTTCTCTCGGCTTCCCGTTCGGGCATAGTTTTTAGGCTCACCTGGCCTCATGATAGGTCTCTAGTGCGGGGAGGATCTGCAACCAGGCCACCGGCGTCAACGCTGATCACATCGCCCAAACCAGTTTAAGATCAATCGCCTTTTTTTCTGATTGGTCTATTATATCACAAAAATAAATTTAGGATAGTCAAAAATACTGGGCGCAAGCGTTTTCTTCCGGGTTACGTGTTCCGAGTTGCGGGTTACGTGATAGTAGCGGACAGAAATATCAACTACTTTTTATTGAAATTATCAAGACCAGGCCGAAGGGGGGCACTTTCAGCCCTAAACGCAACCCGCAACCCTAAGGGTTAGTGCTTAAAGGCCCGTTGGCCGGTATAAACCATCGTCACTGCTGGTTCAGCCTCATTGCAGGCGTCGATCACTTCAAAATCACGCATCGAACCGCCGGGCTGGATGACGGCCGTGACGCCTTGCCGGATGCCCACATCCACCCCGTCGCGGAAGGGGAAAAAGGCATCGGAAACCATGGCCGCTCCGATCAATCCCCCTTTATCTTGTCTGGTTTGGGCATCGATCTCTTCTTTCTGGTCCGACGGCCGCTTGCCCAATAACGTCTCGGCTTCCAGTTCCTTGTAAGACAGGGCATACCGGGAAAAACAGATCGCGTCGGCATACTTGACATAGGCCTTATAAACGGCCAGTTCGGCTACGCCCACTCGATCTTGTTCGCCGGTGCCGACACCCACAGTGGCCCCATTCTTGACGTAGATGACCGAGTTGGAGGTCACTCCCTGTTCCACATACCAGCCAAAAAGCAAGTCGGCGTATTCTTGTTCGGTGGGTAATCGCTTAATCGTGTGGACCTGCCCTTGATAGGTGCCTGTGGCCAACGTCAGATCACCCTTACTTCGGACCCGGTTCAACGGAGATTGCTGGACGATAATTCCACCGTCGATCAAGCTCTTGAAGTCCACGTAACGGATGGCCCGAAAGTCAGTTAACCGGTCCATTGCGGCCACCTTAATTATCCGCAAATTGGAGCGGCTTTTTAGAAGGGATAAGGCCCCTTCTTCATAATCCGGAGCCACCACCACCTCCAGATAGTTGTCCTTAATTAGAGCTGCGGTGGCCTTGTCTACCGGCCGGTTGAACGCGGCGCAACCACCAAATGCGGCAATCCGGTCCGCCATATTGGCCCGGGCATAGGCCGTAGCCAGATCATCGGCCGTGGCCACGCCGCACGGATTATTATGCTTGACGATGACCACGGTCGGTTTATCCATTAAAAACTTTAGGATGTTCATAGCATTATCAGCATCGGTAAGATTTGTCTTGCCGGGATGCTTGCCAAATTGGAGCATATCTTCTTCGCTAATGGCACTGACCAGCCCGTTCCCCGGATTAATGAAAGCACAATCGCTCAGGATCAAGTTCCCGTTAGCCAGGCGATAAAGCGCCGCCTCTTGCCCCGGGTTTTCGCCGTAGCGTAATCCCTTCTCAATCACTTCTCCCGAATCGTCGTCCTTAATCCGCCAGGTCTGTTTGTAGTAGATCAACGTCTGCCCATCAAAGGTGATGGTCATGGTTTCGGGAAAATGATCGTCCATGATGGTCCGATAGGCCTTTTTCAGGTCCTCCATGTCATGTTTCCTTTCTGCGCCCGGCCCGGAGCCGTAACAAACGAAAATTATGGTTATGATATTAGATTATTTGTATGCCGCCAAGTCCTTGACCGCCTTGTATCTCTTTTCTGCAACCGGCCAATTGATGATTTTAAAGAAATTCTCCACATATTCCGGCCGACGGTTTTGATATTTCAAGTAATAGGCGTGCTCCCAAACATCACACACCATAACCGGATAGACACCCCAGATGGTCAAGTCCTGATGTTTCTCGGCCTGCAAAATGACCAGGTGTCCCCGAAATGGTTCATGGGCTAAGATGCCCCAACCGCTGCCTTCCACAGCATTGGTGGCCGCAACAAACTGGGCTTTGAATTGATCAAACCCGCCGAAACT
>JADFYC010000394.1 GCA_015233295.1 Deltaproteobacteria bacterium
TAACTATGGATAAGGCGATACTGTTAATTTAGATACACCTTTTGTTATAATTGTTACCGTAATAACTAAGAGTGGGGACCACTATATCAATTTTATATCTCGCAGATTAGTTTTGCAAGAAGCTACTATAACAGAAAATTAAAAGTTTTTAGTGACCTTACTGCCGATCATTTTTTAAGTAACAAAGCGACATTACCCCACTATTATATTTCACTGTGGTAAACTTGGGTTAGATTTGTGGGAACCGGCCGAATTGCCGGCGAAAGCCAAGATCAGCAAAGCGCCACCCTCGTTGTCTGAACTGTGATTACCTTGAACGGCTATAATTGACGCTATTGAGAGCACCTGTTGTCGGCAGCTTGTTACTGGTTACTCATTGAATAGTACCAGGCAAGCAACGAGTAACCAGCAACCATATCATTTCAACAGAGTACGGTTATGACCGTTCAAGGTATCCATACCTACTTACCCACGAAGCTGGGTTTCTTTCGGCCGACCGTAGACAATCCTTCTAAAGCGTCGGCGGTGGAGAAGATATATTGCAAATTATCCAGTTCCAGTTGGAGGCGGGGCTTCAGGTCCGGGAGCTTCATCCCCTCATCGATTACCTGAACCACCTTTTGGACGGCCAGCGGAGCTTTAAAGGATATCCCCTTAACCAACTTGGCCGCGACTTCGTCTCCAGGGTCCAACCCTTGCCCAGTTAACATTTTATCTAGATTGGCATCCGAAAATAACTCCTTGATCCGGGCGAACTTGGGCGGCAGGGTAACCGGGCCGCGATTTGACTTAGTCACCACTTCTCCGGCCGTGGCCAATTCCCTGATCTTAGCGTCTATCTCCGCTGGTGAGCAAAGGTACTCCACCAATCCGATATCTTGGGCCGATTTGGCGTCCAAGACCTGCCCGGTTAGGACCAGATATCTGGCCAATTCCCGGCCCAGGTACCAGGCGGTGCGGTGCGTTCCACCCAGGCCGGGAAAAATGCCGATGCCCGTTTCCGGAAACCCCAGGCTGCCATTCGGTGTGGCCACGATGATATCCGCGGCCAGGGCCAGCTCGGATCCGCCACCCAGCGACAGGCCATCCAGTTTGACAATCACCCGCTTTTTAGAATCATCGAGTTTGTTCAAGACTTTTTGACCATGGGTGGCGAAGGCTACGATGTCATCAACCCGGTCGTTCTTGATATTTTTAACGAAAAAAGAAATGTCGGCCCCAGCCACAAAGGCTTTACCCGCTCCCTGGAGGACAATCGCGGCGACCTGGGCATTGGCTTCTGCCGCGTCCACTGCCTGTTCCAGTTGGTTGACCACCGTGGGGTTCAGGGCATTCATGGCCTCGGGCCGATTGATGGTGATTACGGCCAGGGGACCGTCGATGGTCAGGTAAACGTATTTCAGATCCCAGGCCTGCTTCTTCTGATACTGATCAGTCAAAGCAGCAGGCATGGTGATGTCGTCATACAGTTTGCATAAGTCGGAAACCATCTGGTAAGATTTGTCGATGCCCAGCTTGTTCATCAATTCAAACGGTCCCAGCGCCCACCTCAACCCCACCTTAGCCCCGATATCAATATCGGCCATGCCGGCCACGTTCTCTTCCAGCATCTTGACCGCGACATAAAAGACCACGCCGATTAACCGGTCGGATACCTGGTCAAAGGCTGCTTCCTGCGGGGTACCGGCCAGGTCCCACTTCTGATTGGCATCGATCAGGGCCTTTAACCTGGCTGCCGGAGCGTAGAACGGACCCAGTTTGGCGGCCAGAGATATCGCCGAGTGGTAAGTTATGGGCGGGCCGGTGACATTCATGAGTTCAAACGGACCCATTCCGATGCGCAGGGCTTTTTTCGCCGCGGCTTCAATGGTGGGGATGTCGGCTCCGCCGGATTCGAGGATGCGGACGGCTTCATTCAACCAGGGAACAAAGAAGCGGTTCACCGCGAACCCCGGGGCATCAGCCACTCTTATGGCCGTCTTGCTAATGATGTTGGAGAAGCTGTGGGATATGGCCAGAGTCTCTGGAGAAGTCTGTTTCCCTGGGATAATCTCCAGCAACCGGTTTTTGGCCGGGTGATAAAAGAAATGTAGCCCGACGAACCGGTCGGGACGGCTGATCGCTTCGGCCAGGTCATCAATCAGGAATGACGAAGTATTCGTGCCCAAGATACAGCCTGGCATGCAGATTCCGTCGAGGTCGGCAAACAGTTTCTTCTTGACCTCCATGTCTTCAAAAATGGCTTCCACCACCAGATCTGCGTCGGCTAAGTCTTTTAGGCTGATGCTGCCCTTGACCCGACCCAGCACGGCCGCCATGCCCTCGGGGGTGATAATCTTGCGAGCCACCCCTTCTTGAAGCATGTTCTTGATGTTGGTCAGGCCTCGCTGGACACATTCCTCCGAGGTGTCAACCAGAATCACGTCCAGGTTTGACTGGGCTATTTTTTGGGCAATGCCCGAGCCCATGTTGCCGGCGCCGACCACGCCGATTTTTTTTAGTGTTGACATAATATCCTCCGTCGCCAGAAAATGGGGTGTTACGGGTTTCGTGTTACGGGTTTCGTGTTGCGGGTTACGCGTTGCGAGGTTCAAGCCATGAAAGATGTATTGATTGCCGCTGGTTAGTCTGGGGCGGTCCGCAACTCGTGAGACTAAACCGCTATAATGTAGCCACACACAACTATGCCTATCAGACTCGTTAGCGTAAGGTCAAGGTTTTTTTTAATGTTGTCCCCGGTGCACTGATTTTTGTTCTAGACGAGATAGGGCGGCTGGGAAGGTGTTGATCGGATGTAACCTGGATGTAACAATGATCAAACGTAACTGAAGAAAATTGTGAGGCAAACCACGAGCGCCTGGGCTCAATCTAATCCAACCGAATGTTTTTACTTGCCAGGTTCTGAAGGTTAGGCTATGGTAGAGATAAACCATAGTGTCCAGCAATTAAGCTCCAATTAACGGCCTCATCCGTGGCGGTGGGGCCGCTTCTATTCAGATCGCGCTAAAGGCGCGGCCCAACCCCTGGTGAGTTCATTTTTTCTCAACGGGCCTCTTACGTTTAATGGTGAGTGTCGGCTAGACCGGGCTGAATTGCTATCTTGCAGTTGCCTTGACAACACATTGTTGGACCACGAGAAGTCCAAACTTAAAGGAGGTAGTCATGCAAGGGAAGAAACTGTATGTCGGCAATCTCAGTTACTCCGTGAGCAAGGAACAGTTGGAGGAGCTTTTCGGCCAGTATGGTGAAGTCAGCCTGGTTAATGTCATTGACGGAAAAGGATTCGCTTTTGTGGAAATGGCCAGTCGCAGCGGTGCGGAAGAGGCTAAAGCTCATTTGAACGGACAAGATTTGGGTGGCCGGGCCTTGAAAATAGACGAAGCCCGCCCGCCCAAGAAACGGCCCTCCGGAGGTTTTGGCAGAAGATAGGCGGCCTTGCGTGATTCCGACCCCGATCCAATTCGATTGAGCGATGTGCATCGACGTAATTGTAGGTGGATAAGAAGTATTTTTTCCCCCCCGTAACCGGCAATCTGTAACCCGCAACTCGCAAATGCGATAATTCATGGCATGAAGTATGAACCCCAATGATCA
>JADFYC010000395.1 GCA_015233295.1 Deltaproteobacteria bacterium
ATCTTGCTTTCCAGGTACTTCTCTCTGGTGATGGGCTTTTGAAACTGGGCATAGGGATTTGAGGCGCCGTTACGGTGGTTCTTCATGGCCACGGCGGCCAGGATATCTTGCATATGGCGTTTGGTCAGGGCGTGGTCGTGACGATATTTCTGGGTGATCATGGCCGCCAGGGCCGGCATGGAAGCCCCGTATCGCCTTTCATTGCGGTCGATGACCTCCGCCAAAATTCTGGTGGTCACCTTGGTCGGCAGGTGGGTCATTTTTTCCCCGGCCAGCACCAGGACATTACGCATATATCCGGAGGCGACCGAAAAGAAGGCTGACGCGAAGACCCCTGCCCCGGTGGACGAAGCCGTTTCCACCCGAGACGACGGCACGCCGGGGAACCCCAGATCATCAGCCAATAGAGCGGCCAGATTACTTTGGCCGGTGAATTCCTCGGCATTCATGACTCCGATATAGATGGCATCTACCTCGGCCAGTCCCCCTTCTTGAATCGCCTGGCGGCCGGCCTGACAAATCAGCTCCTCCAAAGGTTGTTCCGACCGGCCAAAACGGGTCATCCCGACACCGGTGATGTAGACTTGTTCGGGCATAATCTTAGTCTTATCCATAAGTTACAAAGTATTTTCAGCGAATACGGGGCCGCGGCCGGGCATACAAACATCCGGTGAAATAAGCCAACGACGTTAAGATTTATCGCTTCGCTAAATTTGTCATTGCGGTGCGAATGCTTTCCACTTTGTCATTCCGAACGAATGTGAGGAATCTTATCACATCCGAAGATGGTCAGGCAGCAATTTGTTTCAACAACATCCGGACACCGGCCTCGGCTCAAACCGCGAGAACCGGCGATCCCATTTCCGTCTCTCTTGTTGACTCTTCTAGGGCTTCGGCCGGGTTTGGCGTTAAGCCTATTTTCCCCAACCCATCAGCCGAGCGGATATGCAAGTCCATTTGCGGCACGGGGATGGTAATCCCCTTTTCTGTGAAAATACGGAAGATTTCGTACCGGATTTCCGAACCGGCCCGCAAGGAATTGGGATTCTTGATCCAGAATTTGAGTTGAAACATCAGGGACGACGGCCCAAATCCTTCAAACAACACCAGGGGCTTAGGTTTATCCAAGACTTTGGGATTGGACTTGGCGATCTCCAGCAGCAGGTCTGTGACCTGTTTGGGGTCTGAATTGTAGGCCACTCCGACCTCCACCTTCATCCGGATCCGTTTGTCCTGGTGACTCCAGTTGGAGAATTCTTTAGACACCACCAGAGAGTTGGGGACAAAAATAGTCTTGCCGGAATAAGTCCTGAGGACCGTAGTCCGAATGGATACCTTTTTGACTATGCACAGTTTTTCTTGAAACTCCACCAAATCACCGGCCTGGACGGTGCGCCCGAAAAGCAAAATCAGGCCGCTGACAAAATTGTTAATGATATTCTGGAGACCGAAACCTATCCCGACGGACAGGCCGCCGGTGATCACGGCCAGGTTGCTTAAGGAAAAACCGATCAGGTAAAGCAAAGCCATGCCGAATATAAACCACCACAGATAGGTGGCGATGGTTTTCAGGGAGTTTATGGCCCCTTTCTCCAGGTCGGGATGCCGTACCGCGAGGAATGCAATGCCTTCATCCGTGACAACCGTGGCCAGCCGGGTTATGATTAAAGCGGCCAGCATCCACAAGAGATGGTAGATATCGAAGGTAACAGGCGGCATCCCGAGTTTAAGGTTCATCACCTCATGCAGGAATCTATGGCCACCTAAATAAATCAGGAAAATTGGGATAAAAAATAAGAATAGCATGGCAAAGATAACCAGCGGGCCTAATTGCTGACACACATGGCGCAAACACAACCAGGCCGGAATCTCGGTCGGAATTATATCCAACTTCTTCAAAGCCGTACCGATCCCAAAACTGAGTTGCCAGATCAGGCAAATGATCAGGAACATGGTGATTAGGTCTATGGCCGACTTACCCCAACCAAATACCGCGAGAGCGATGACGACCGGAATAAGACCCAGGATAACCTGCTTGATGGTCTTCTCCCAGGCCGGCTCAATCCCGGCCATCTGGCGGTAGGCTCGCCAGGCGAAAAAAAGAAACATTATCAGAATCGGCACCAGCAGTATCTGAGGAGCGGCCAGATTTATAAGCAGAACACCAACCGAGCAGACCAACCAGAGAGGTTGCAGAAAAGGCGGCTCTGACTTGGGCGGCGCAGCCTCTGCCCCTGAATCATCAACTGAGGCCGACTCAGCCGGCGGCGAGGCAGTCGGTGCTCCTATTCGTAAATTCCAGGCCAGCTTGACCAACCCATGACTGATCAATATACCTGTAATCGTCATGTAAATAGATAGGGAAGGCAGGCGAGTGAACAGGATCAGACCGGCCATACTCAAGCCCAGGGACAACCAGATGAAGGGATTAAAAAAACGCCGCTTGATCGCAGCTTCCGGAACTCGTTTGTCTAACCGGAATAGTATCGTATGACAGGCCAGGATTAAGACCAGGGCCATAGATCCGGCCGCAGATATGAGTTCTGAAAAAGGCACATACTCATAACAGTAAAGTTCCTTCAGGATGAATAAAAAACCCTGCTGCCAGCCCTTGACCTCATCAAGGTGGTGGCCCCATGACTTGGGATTCACCACGGAGGGCGATCTGTGGAAGAGATTTCGTCGCAGGGCGTCATGAAATTTTTTATTCAGGTCGGTTTGCTTCTGTTCAATATTTAGGATAAAATCGTGCACAATTTTTTTCTGCTCAGCAATATCTTTAGACACTTCGGCATAGTCGGCGTTCATTTTTAACAATCTTTGTTGAACGTTGTTTATCTCCGGTTTAGCGGATTCAGGCAGGGTTGTTTCATATTCAGCTTTAAAATTTTGAATTTTTTCAATGGCTTCAGAAATGAACAGTTCGTCTTCCGGAAAAGTCTGGGTCAAGTTCTGTAAGGGCAGTAACAAATCCTCGGCGTGGTATTTGAAATATTCGATGGCTCGGAAGACATCGGTCCTGACCGTCGGGTGGCGCGACGTGATGCGATAAATTAGGATCAACCCATCATAACGCCTGTTCATTCGGTACATCCAGTTTTTAATTTCTTCTTTCGACTCCGGTAACTCGCGACGGGCTTTGTTAAGGATTTCATCCCTCTTCTCCAGGGCATATTCAACTCGCTTAATACCCTCGCCAAGGTTCTTGACCTGGTCACCCGCAAAAGCCGGGCGGGGAGACATGATCACCAGCCAGACCAGCATGGCTCCAAGGGTCCATCTTATAGCCAAGACTGTGGCCCTGTTGGAAATATCAGTCGTCATCAGCAGATAACTCCCATAATTTACAATTAAAAGCTTTAATAGATCGGAAAAGCCCGGCATGATGTCGGCCCGGTTCGCTTCTCTATTGCTTACCGCCGACCGTTAACTGGTGATCTGATATAAAACTAGAATTATAGCCCCCTACCCCTAGCAAGCAGTACTTCTATACACTCCTATTCCCTACCTATCAGTTGATTGGTCTATTCTATCCTAAATCAGGTTTATTAACAACATGATATACGT
>JADFYC010000396.1 GCA_015233295.1 Deltaproteobacteria bacterium
AAAAGCATCCTCACCCTTTATCTCGATCAGCCCCAACGGGCACTCCGCCACGCAAATGCCGTCGCGTTTGCATCTATCTTGATCAATAGTAAGAAAACTCATATTTTCTCCTGTTAGTTATGATCGGCGGAAGTACCAGCCATCCTCAATCTTTCAGGTGCTCTTCCAGGCCGCACTTTTCCAGCCGGTAACGGAAGGATCGCAGGGTGATCCCCAGCAATTCGGCCGCCTTCTGTTTACTGCCGTGAACCATGGTCAGAGCTTTTAAAATCAATTCGCGTTCCACCTTAGCCATCACGTCGTCTAGTTTGATGCCTTCTTCGGGAATGTCAAAACTAAATTCTTCTTTACTGGGGGTCCTATCCTTATACACGGATAGAGTCAGGCTTTCAGGTAAGATGATATTGGAGGACTCCAGGGCTACGCCCCGTTCGATAATATTTTCCAACTCTCTGACATTTCCTGGAAAATTGTATTCCATGAGTAATTTCATGGCATAAGAAGAAAGCTTGTGGATGTCTTTCCCCAATTCTCCACAGTACTTGTTAAGGAAGAAATCAGCCAGGAGGGGGACATCTTCCTTTCTCTCCCGCAACGGGGGCACATGAATTTGGACCACATTAAGCCGGTAATAGAAGTCTTCCCTAAAGTTGCCTTTCATCACTTCCTGTTCCAGATTTTTATTGGTGGCTGAGATAAAGCGTATATCAACTTTAATATCATTAGTATCACCAACCGGTTTAAAGGTCTTCTCTTGAATCACCCGGAGTAATTTGACTTGAAGCGGAGGAGTCAATTCCCCCACCTCGTCAAGAAATATAGTGCCCCGATGGGCCACCTCGAACAGTCCTTGTTTATTTAAAGCCGCGCCGGTAAAGGCCCCTTTCTTATACCCGAACAACTCGCTTTCAATCAGATTTTCTGGGATACCGCCGCAGTTAATAGTCACAAATTGTTCTTTTTTTCGGTCACTTAATTGATGGATGGCCCTGGCCACCAGTTCCTTTCCGGTGCCGCTTTCCCCGGAAACATAAACGTTGGTCCTGGTCCCGGCGACGCGTCTAATCAAGTCGAATATTCTGCGCATCTGCCGGCTTTGACCGATGATGCCGCAGAACCCTGTCGTCTCATCCTTTTTTTCAACCGCCTCCCGATCAACCTGAACGCGGCGCCGATTCAGGGCGTTTTCGATAATGGCCTTGACTTCATCCACATTAAAGGGCTTGGGGATATAGTCGTAAGCTCCTTCCCGCATCGCTTCTACAGCCGTTTCCCGGGTGGCAAAAGCGGAGATCATAATCACCGCCGTCTGAGGAGAAATATCCTTGACCGCTCTGAGGACACCCAGGCCATCGATGTCCTTCATCCGGATATCACTGATAACTAAATCAAAATTTTCGGCTTTGACCATGCCGATGGCTTCTCGGCCGCTCTTGGCTGTAGCCACGTCAAGGCCCGCCTTGCGCAGCATAATTTCCAAGAATTCCCGCATGCTCAGTTCATCATCGACCACTAATATCCGGGCCATGTTTCTTTGCGTCTCCTTCAAGGTGCGATCGGATTATTGTCGCAACCGGCACTTCTTAATCGCTATATGTGGTTTGTCCCTGGAATACGGTCATGAGGACTTTGCCCTGGAGCTTCCAACCGTCAAAAGGAGAATTCCGGCTCTTTGAAGCAAAGTTACGAACGTCAACCACCACGGGCTGATCCGGCTGGAAAATGGTTATATCCGCCGATCCTCCGACAATCAGGCGTCCGGCCGGGATGTTGAGGATACCGGCTGGATTGCAGGTCAGCTTGGCCAGAGCCTGACTTAAGTCTAATACCCCGGTTTGAACCAGGGCTAAGGTCAGGGATAGAGCCGTTTCCAACCCGATGATCCCATTGGCCGCGGCATTGAATTCTACATCTTTTTCCAAAATGGAGTGGGGGGCGTGATCAGTTGCAATGGCGTCAATGACGTTATCCTGAAGCGCTTTTTTTATGGCGGCGACATCGGCCGAAGTCCGCAAGGGAGGATTCATCTTGGCCAGGGTATTATACCCCATCACCGCCCGATGGGTCAGGCTGAAGTAGTGAGGCGCCGTCTCAGCCGTAATCGGAATTCCCCTGTCCTTGGCCCGCCTGATAATCTCCACCGATCCAGCCGTGCTGACGTGGGCGATATGGATGGGAACGCCGGTCAACTCGGCTAAGGATGCCTCCCGGGCGATCATAATCTCTTCCGCCGCGGCGGGAATCGCCTCCAGCCCCAATTTGGTCGAAATCCAGCCCTCGTGCATTACCCCGTTCTTTGACAGACTGGTCGTCTCACTGTGAGAAATGACGGTCAGCCCAAACCGGCCGGCATACTCCATGGCCCGCCGCATGATTAAGGCGTCCTCCACCGGATGGCCATCATCGGACACGGCCTTTACTCCCAACCGGCTCAGCTCGCCCATTTCCGTTAACTGGGTTCCCTTTAGCCCTACCGTGATCGCCGCCACCGGGTAGACCGCGGCCACGGCTTCCTGACGGGCCTTTTCCAGAATATACTCCGTCACCGACTGATTATCATTAACGGGACGCGTATTGGCCATACAGGCCACAGCCGTAAACCCGCCGGCGGCAGCAGCTTTTGTTCCGGTGGCGATTGTTTCTTTGTATTCCTCGCCCGGCTCCCGTAAATGGACGTGCATATCGACCAGACCGGGACAGACGACGCACCCCTGGGCGGAAATGGTTGACACCTGGGCGTCACGTTTTAAGGACTCAAATGTCCCAGGCGCGGCCATCGCGGCAATTCGGCCGTCCTCGATCAGGATATCCAGGAAATCATCCATGCTGGAAGCCGGGTCGATCACCCGGCCATGTTCAATTAGCCTTTTCACCTGCCCGGCCTCCAATCAAAAGTAATAAGACGGCCATTCTAACGGCCACACCATTGGTTACCTGATCCAGGATGACCGACTGGGGACCATCGGCCACGTCCGGAGAGATTTCCACTCCCCGATTGATTGGGCCGGGATGCATGACCAGGGCGTTTTCCTTAGCCAGGGCCAATTTTTTCCGGTCCAGCCCGTAAAAGGCGGCGTATTCCCGGACACTGGGGAAAAAAGCGCCTTGTAGCCGTTCATTCTGGACTCGCAACATCATGATGACATCTGCCCCGGATACGGCCTCTTCCATCGTCGGAGCCACCTGCGCGCCCAGGTGTTGAATAAACGGCGGAACCAGACTGGGAGGTCCGGCCACCGTGACCCTGGCCCCCATTTTGGTAAACCCCAGGATGTTCGACCGGGCCACCCGGCTATGAAACAAGTCACCGACAATGGCCACCTGAAGACCGTCCAACCGCCCGAATCTATCCCGAACGGTCAACATGTCCAGGAGGGCCTGGGTGGGATGTTCGTGCATCCCGTCTCCGGCATTGATCACGCCCGGCTTGATCCGCTCCGCCACAAAATGGGGCGCCCCGGATGCCGGATGCCGAATAATGATCAGGTCGGGTTTCATCGCCTCCAGGTTGCGGGCCGTATCCAGCAGGGTTTCCCCTTTGGTTAGAC
>JADFYC010000397.1:0-2659 GCA_015233295.1 Deltaproteobacteria bacterium
AAACATAAGGACTATCTTGAATCCGACGTCCGGCAACTGATCTTGCTGATGGATGGGATGTGGCAACTCCTGCGACGGCGGCGGACTGAAGCTGCCTTGAAAGAAAGTGAAGATAAGTATCGATCTGTGTTGGAGGCATCTCCTGATCCGATCGCCGTCTATGACCGCCGTGGTAAAATCATCTTGATAAATCCGGCCTTCACTAGAGTTTTTGGTTGGACTTCCGCAGAAGTGGTAGATCAAAGAATTGATTTTGTGCCCCAGGAAGAGAGACCTGTCACCGACCGGGCCGTTCACATTCTGCTCAAGGAAGGCCGCTGTCCCTATTTTGAAACTCGGCGTCGGGACAAGGAAGGAAGAATTATTCCCGTTAGTCTGAGTGCCGCGGCCTATCGGGATTCATCCGGCCGCCGCCAGGGGATCGTGGTGACCATGCGGGATATGAGCGGACCAAAACAAATGGAAGCGGCCGTCCGGACTTCGGAGGAAAACTACCGGGCCATTTTTGACGCGGTCAATGACGCGATTCTCGTGCTGGATTACAAAACCGGAACCGTGCTTGACGTCAATAGCAAGCTACGCGTGATATTCGGGTACACTCAACTTGAGGCCCAGGGTCTCAATTCCATGAGGCTTCATGTTGATCAGCCGCCTCATACAAATCAACGCCTCCGTGATTATGCCCGGAAAGCCTTCTATGGCGATCCGCAATTGTTCGAATGGTTGGCCAAGACAAAGGAAGGCCGGACCTTCTGGGTCGAGATAAATCTTAAAAGGGCTTCCATCGGCGGCCGGGCCCGGCTGCTGGCCGTAATCCGGGATATTGCCGAACGGAAGTCGGCTGAGCAGGAACTACGTCAGGAAAGGGATTTCATCAAAAGCCTGATCCAAACCTCTCCAGCCTTTTTTGCCGCCGCCAGTGCTTCTGGAAAGATATTATTATTGAATAACGCCATGTTGAAAGCATTAGGCTACAACCTGGGAGAAATTCTGCAACGAGATTACCTGGCCACCCTGGTCCCGGAATATGAACGGGACAGGGTAGCCAGGTCTTTTCAAAAATTGAGCACCTCCCGGGCATCCATTTACAGCCAAAATCACCTCTTAACTAAAGACGGCCGTGAACTCCTGGTTGAATGGCATAGTAGCCAGGCCCTAAAGGCCGATGGCGAACTGGACTATGTCTTTGGTGTCGGGATCGATATCACTGAGAGACAACAGGCGTTGGCGGCCTTACAGATTAGTGAGGACAAATACCGGTCGGTCATGGAGGCGGCCCCGGACCCCATTGTGGTTTACAACATGGGTGGCCGGGTCACTTATGTCAATCCGGCCTTTACCCGGGTCTTTGGTTGGGCCGCCGAGGAGGTTCTGGACCAGTCGCTCGATTACGTGCCGGGAGAGAACCGGGAGGATACCCAAAAGGCCATTACCGAGGTGTTTCGAGAGGGGCTGGCTCGCTTTGAAACCCGTCGTTACGCTAAAGACGGGCGCTTGCTTGATGTTCACGTGAGCGCCGCGGCCTATCGTGACTATACCGGAGAACCCGTCGGCATGGTGGTCGATCTCCGTGATATCACCACCCGCAAAAAAATGGAGGCAGCCTTACAAGAGGCGCATGATAAATTGGAGATCCGCGTCCAGGAACGAACGGCGGAATTGATGGCGGTCAACGAGGAGCTCAAATCTCTGGCCTATGCCGTGTCTCATGATTTGCGCGCCCCTTTGATCAACCTGAAGGGATTTGCAACGGAACTCCGGCGGGCCGTGAGTATCGTTCGAACCGCCTGTCCGGATTTGCTGCCGGGCCTGGATGAGCCAACCCGAACTGAAGTTACCGCCGCACTCGAACAGGACATTCCGGAGGCATTAGAGTTTATTGATGCTTCAACTACCCGGATGGGCAGGCTGATCCAGGCCATTTTGAATCTATCCCGGCTGGGGCACATAGAGCTCAGGCTGGAAAAACTGACTATGACCGGTCTGGTCACGGAGGTGTTGAAGAGTTTCGCTCATCGTCTGGAAGAAAAAGCGATTAAGGTGAGTGTGCCGCCGCTGCCTGAGATAATTGCCGACTATACGGCCATGGAGCAAATCGTCAGCAATATCATTGATAACGCCATAAAATACCTGGCGCCGAATCGGCCCGGCGAAATCGAGATTCAGGCCGACCAGGCTGACGACCGGACGACATTTTGCATCAGAGATAATGGGCGGGGAATCGCCACGGAAGATTTAGACAAGGTGTTTGAGATCTTTCGGCGGGTGGGCGATCAGGATGTCCCTGGGGAAGGGATGGGTCTATCATATGTCAGAACGCTGGTCCAGCGCCATGGAGGACGCATTTGGTGTCAGTCAAGTCTGAATCGGGGGACGAGCTTTATTTTTAGCATTCCCAATCAAAACGCATAACGCAAAGGACGCGGCTCCCTCTTGTCATTTCGAGCGACGTCTTGTCATTTCGAGCGAAGCGAGAAATCTTAAGATTCCTCACATTCGTTCGGAATGACAAAGTGGGAATTATCGGAATGACAAAGCGGGCATCATTGGAATGACAACCTGGGAATCATTGGTCTTTTGGTTGCAACCCAAGGCTGGGCTGTGTTTATCGGATCATTTTAATTACGAATTCATTATCGACGCCTTAAAAATCGACCAG
>JADFYC010000397.1:2676-3535 GCA_015233295.1 Deltaproteobacteria bacterium
AAGGGCCTCGGCGATCAACTCGGCCAGGTCTTTAACGGCAATGACGTCTTCTTTATTGGTGCTTCTACGGCTATCCTCAAGCATGGTCACACAGTAGGGGCAAGACGTAGCCAGGGTGTTCGCCCCGGTATTCACGGCTTCCACTACCCGGTAGTCGGAAAAACGCTGTTCCGGGAGGGTCTCCATCCATAACCTGCCGCCGCCGCCGCCGCAGCAATGACTGTTTTTCTTTTCTCGGGGTAGGCTGACTATCTCCAGCCCCGGAATCGCCTGGAGCAGCTTTCTGGGGGCGTCATAGATGTCACTGTGCCGGCCCAGATAGCAGGGATCGTGATAGGCCACCTTGCCCGCCACCTGATTAGGCAGCTTAAGTTTGCCCTCGTCCAGAAGATTGGCCAGAAACTCGGTGTAGTGAATTACCTCAAAGTCGCCGCCAAATTCCGGGTATTCATTCTTAAACGTATGATAGCAATGAGGTGAAGTGGTGATGATTTTTTTCACCCCTTTACCCGTGAACAGTTCTATGTTCCTCTGAGCCAGGTTGCTGAATTCCTCTTCGGCCCCGACTTTCCGGGCGCTCTCGCCACAGCAGCTTTCTTCTTCACCAATGACCCCAAAGCTGACCCCGGCGGCATTAAGAATCTTGACCATGACTTTGGCGATTTTTTGGCTGCGGACATCATAAGCGGAGGTACAGCAAACGAAAAGGAAGTCCTCCGTGTCCGGAGTAAACGGATTCACTGGTTCGTCTTTATACCAATTGGGGCGCTTTTCCCGGGTATCGGACCAGGGGTTGCCGTTGGAATGAATGCTCCCCAACATGGACCGTAGAATGGGCGGAATGGCTCCGGTTTCGGCT
>JADFYC010000398.1 GCA_015233295.1 Deltaproteobacteria bacterium
ACAGTCATCGGATATGACCCTTTTCAAGATAGAAAACATTACACCCAAACCAACCGCGGCATCGTGGTGGTGAATCAAGACAATTTTCCCGGATACCTGTACTGAACAATCAACCACCGGAACCTGGCCTCCGGTCTGTTCCAGGTAAACGAACAGATTCCAACGCTCGGTAAGAGCAAAAAAAACTCCGTGGCGGCTCCAGGGCAACCGGCCGCAATCTGCCGAGAAACTGAGAATATATTGTATTCAAAAGTAAATTAGCGTTGAGAACTGATCACTTACCTGCCGCAAGAAAAGATCATGATGGAGAATTCAAAACATCTGCGGGTGACTCTTGGCCCAGAGGGTAAAACCAGGTGATGGACAGGGATGAAAAAAAACCGGTCATCTTAATTGTAGATGATGTCCCCAAAAACCTTGAAGTCCTGGGTATCATATTAAAACGTGAGGACTATAGGATATCCGTGGCCACGGGCGGCGAACAGGCCTTGGCGATTGTGACAGAAATTGTCCCGGATCTTATTTTGTTGGATATCATGATGCCCAATATTGACGGGTATGAAGTTTGCAAGAAGCTGAAAGAATCACCCCACACCCGCGACATTCCTATTATCTTCCTGACGGCCAAAACCGAAACTCAAGACATTGTCCACGGCTTCCGGGTCGGGGCTGTTGATTATATCACTAAGCCTTTTAATTCGGCGGAATTATTGGCCAGGGTGCATACCCATCTGGAGCTGAAGGCCGTTAAAGACAACCAACAAAAGCTAATCGCCGGACAAAAACAGCTTATTGCCAAACTTGAAGATGCCCTGGGCCAGGTAAAGCAACTCTCCGGATTCATCCCCATTTGTTCCCACTGCAAAAAGATCCGGAATGACGAAGGATTCTGGCAACAGGTGGAAGAATACGTGGCCAGTCACACCGAAGCCCAGTTCAGCCATGGAATTTGCCCCGAATGCCTGAGGAGGCTCTACCCCCAGGTGGCCGAAAGAATAACCCGCAAGGAGAACCCGAAACCATGACCGATTGGCCACGGGCTGAAGTGCAGCATTATGTTAAAGCCCGGAGCAGGCGGGATCACCGAATTTTACCAGGTAGGCCAAAAAGATTTTCTAATCACCGCGTCCTCTTAACTATTGCGTCCTGTGGGCGTGAAACGGCCCGGCCATCACCCTGACTATGCAACCTGGTGGTCTTATGTATAAAGGCTTAACCCAGCCATTCACCGGTCACGTTAAAACGGCCGGGCCTCCCTGTCCATCAGATCAAACCAGGGCCGAGCTGATCCGGGACGGTTTCCCAAAGGGGATGACCCTGGTTGAGTTGATAGTGGTTGCGGCTATCCTGTCAATTCTAGGCACCATCTCCATCTTTTGGGTTTATCATTATCAATCTCTGGCCTATGATGTTACGGCCAAGCATGATCTAAACCTTTTTATTCAAGCTCAGGCCGACTACATTTCGAATAATGATGGCTACCTGGGAAATGCGGGGTCAGTCATCAGCGGCGTTTCTTCCATCCCCTCAACTATTTTCTTAGATGGCTTTAACGTTTCAACGGGAGTAACCATTACGGTCACATCCGTTTCACCGTTCTCTGCGGCCGCCCGACACATTAAAGGAAGAAAAACCTATTACACCGTTGTCGATGACGGCACCATCACCGAATAGACTGCTTAAGGATACGCCCAGTGAAACGAGACTGCCGGAGAAGCATCAAAAATTACCTGATAGATCGTGAACTCCAGCTTAGGATCGTACTGGTGGTGATGATCTATATATTTTCCGTGGTGATCATTGAACTGGGGTTGGTGTTTATTCCCTTAGCCTATAACATGGTTTTTTCGTCAGATTCAGCAGTTCAATACCGCTCCGCCAGCGAATTGATTTCTCTGACTCAGAAGCTGGTTCCCGCCTTGCTGTTCCTGGGCCTGGCCATTTCGATCCACATAATTCTCGTGACTCATCGGATTTGTGGTCCTATTTTCAATTTTACCAAGGCTTTCAATCGAATAGCCAATGGGGATTTAAGCCGGAAGGTCAAAATCCGACAGCACGATTACCTGATCAAGCAACAAGACGAAATCAACCTTATGATAGACGGACTGAATGAACGGTTGCTCCGGTTGCGGGAAGACACTCAGAGGTTAAGAATAATCGTTGATGCCGCCCAGGCTGACCCAGGCCCAACCCAGATAGACAAAATCGCCGCAGAAATCTCCAGCCTGGAACGTCATCTGGAAAGTTGGCACCTATCCCAGTAGATTTATCCCGACGCGACCGAATTTAACCGGTCCAACACGCGTCACCCTTTCGGGCTATTTAGACTTGATCATTTCTAATAAAAGTTCATTCGGTTGCCCTGAGTAAAATTACTTTTTGACTTTACAACTTAATCGAAGTGAGATAGTGTTTCTATCCTTCACTAGTCTCAGACGACGGGTCTGGAAGCCGAAAGGTGACCGGGGCTTCCTTCCGGTCTGCCAGGATCCGAACAAGCTCAAGTATTAATAAGGCGATACCACCCAAGAGTCGAAAGGGTCATAGAATGTGGATCAAAGAACCGGGCTGGGTTACCGAACGAATTCTGCTTTTGGGACGGAATGAATCGTGCATCTATCTTCTCCGGGGCGACAACGAAGATATGCTTATTGGCGGCGGCATGGCCTATATTGTGCCGGCCGTACTCGACCAGTTCTCCACGTTCAGAATAGATGAAAGCCGAATCAAGCATCTGTTGATTTTGCATGCTCATTTTGACCATTGCGGGGCTGTTCCGTTTTTCAAACGTCGCTGGCCGCAGATGTCCATTTGGGCGTCATATCCGGCTCAGAGTATCTTGATGGCGCCTAAGGCGGTGGTCGGCATCAGTAATTTTAATAAGATGGCCACCGCCCAGTTCGGCGATGTCCAGGCCACGTCAAAGCTGGATTTATCCTTCGACGGCGTGGTGGTTGACCGGCCGGTCAAAGAAGGTGACATTATTGATCTGGGTGGAGACATTTCCGTGACCATCATGGACGCGCCGGGCCACTCCACATGTTCCATCGCGGCCTGGGTCCCGGTCGAAAAAGCTTTATTCGGCTCCGATGGGGGCGGCGTTCCCGCTGAAGATAAAATTTTCCCGGCCGGCACTTCAAACTATACCCAGTATCAGGAATCACTTCAGAGAATGAAGCAGTTTCCGGTGGAGATTTTTTTAGCCGAGCACTTTGGGGCCATGACCGGACAGGACGGCCTGACCTACCTTGATCGGTCCATTGACTCGGCCGGCGATTTCCGCGTGGCCATAGAAGACTCCTTCAGGAAAACCGGCAACGTTCAACAGAGCGCCATCGAACTAACCGACGACCTGATAGCCCGAGGCTTGGTATTTATGCCTCGTATTATTTTGGAGCCGATGATTTTTCGGATGGTCGCACACATCGCAGAAAACCTCCGCTAACACCGGGAGTGCTTTAGGGGCTACCGGGCTGCCCGGATAGACGTAACCCCTGGTTAATCAATGAGAAACTAACAACCAGTAAAC
>JADFYC010000399.1 GCA_015233295.1 Deltaproteobacteria bacterium
GATGGGCTGGCCAATGACCGGGCCTTCCAAAAACGGTATATGGTCGCCTTGGATCTGAAGATGGGCAAGAAAACGGTCGTGGTCGAGGCCGATGAAGGCGTGTTCCCCACCACGGCGGAAGGCCTGGCCGGATTAAGGCCGGCGCTACCCGGCGGCGTGATTACCTTTGGCGCCCAGACCCACCCGGCCGACGGCAACGCTGGTTTCATCGTCACGACTAAAGAAAAAGCTCAGGGGTTAAGCAAAGACAAGAACATCACGGTCAGGCTCTTGTCCTATGGCTACGCCCGGGCGAAAAAGGGGTTCATGGCCGCGGCCGTAGTTCCAGCCGCCCAAATGGCTTTAGACGTGGCCGGGTTGAAGGTGGCGGACCTGAAGGCCGTCAAGACCCACAACCCCTTTGCCGTCAATGATGTTTACATGAACAAGATGATGAACATCGACGACAAAATCGTCAACAACTATGGCTCCTCCCTCGTCTTCGGCCATCCCCAAGGCCCCACCGCCGGCCGGTGCATTGCCGAAATGATCGAAGAGTTAATCATCCTGGGTGGGGGCTACGGCCTCTTCGCCGGATGCGCCGCGGGCGACACTGCCGCCGCCTTGACCCTCCTGGTGGAATAACGGTCCCAAGGCCGGATACAAAACGTCCCAACAGGGGACGAACAACAGCAACTCAAAAACATCAAGCTCAAAATCAATCGGCATAGCAGCACCAATCGGATCAATGTCACAGTCGGAACCGAAAAACAAAAACAGAACCGAAAGCAAGATCAAGGCTGGGGTGCAAGCTCCGGCCTTGACCCTTTTAGGGGTCCCCATCAGGACTGTTCGTTACTGAAACTCCGTTTGATTGCTGAACAAATTGGCGGCGAGTCGAATTTTTTATCACGATTTGTGATTTTCTGTGGTAGAATACATGCCTTAAATGAGCTGGATCAGAAACGGCCCTCAACTAATTTTAATTTCATTGGGAGGAGAATCATGACCACGAAAAGCTATATACCTCGAATGTTAGCCCTCACGTTAATGCTTCTTTTGGCCGCCCCGGCCTGGGCGCAGGAAAGTAAAGACATCGTCCTGCCGGAACGTCCGGCCCTGGCCAACTTCGACCTCTACACCGCTCTGGACCGGCGGCAGACGACCCGGAAGTACAAGACCACTGAGCTGTCAGCCTCGGACCTGGCCGCCATCCTCTGGGCGGCTAACGGCGTAAATCGGCCGGACGGCAAACGAACCGCGCCATCGGCCCACGGAAAACAGTATATGGACATCTACCTGTTGGGGCCTACAGGCAACTATTTTTACGATCCGCTAAACCGCAAACTGAAATTCCTCTCGGCCGGTGACCTGAAGCATAAGGTGGCCGTCCAGGAGTATGTGTCCCTGGCCTCCCACATCTTGGTCTTGGTGGTGGATGTGGACAAGGTTTCAGAAAAAGCCGGAAGTAACGAACGGAAGCTGAATTTCGGCAACGCTTCGGCCGATCCCTCTCCATAATGGTATTCCAGGTCGAAATAGTCTGCCGCTTTGGTTAGGTATAATAATGAATTGGCGTCGAACCGGTCCACGAATTTGGTGCCCTGGTAATGGAGATAGCTCTCCACCTGGAAGTTCGCGTCAAAATCAAAGGAGAAATCGTTCCGGTCCTGGAGCCTCCGGCCGAACTTATGCCGCATCGACTCATCGGACAGGTAGGTGATATGCCCGATCATCCTGGCCAGGGCCAGGCCCAGGTCCGGTTTCGGCCCGGCGTAGTAGTCCCCATTGTTCCAGTTGGGGTCGGCCATGATGGCCTGCCGGGCGACCTCATTAAAGGCGATGGCCAGGGCGGAATGACGGGTGGTGGTGGCCAGTGGAATGGCTGAGGCGACCATGTCCGGATACCTGACCGTCCATTCCAAAACCTGCATCCCGCCTAAGGAACCCCCGATCACGGACAAGACCCGGGTGATACCCAGATGATCCAGCAGGGCCTTTTGGGCCGTAACCATATCCCCCAGGGTCACCAGCGGAAAATCCAGGGCATAGGGCCGATTGACGGCCGGGTTGATCGACGAGGGACCGGTGCTGCCCATGCAACTGCCCAGGATGTTGGAACACACCACAAAATAGAGGTCGGTGTCGATGGCCTTGCCGGGGCCGACCATGATGTCCCACCACCCCGGCTTGGGGTCGTCCGGGCTGTAGTATCCGGCCACGTGGGAATCTCCGGTCAGGGCATGGAGGACAAGGATAACATTGCTCTTGCCGGCATCCAGCTCTCCATAAGTCTCGTAGGCGATGGTCACCGGGCCGAGCTTTGCGCCGCTTTCCAGGAGCATTTCATGGGGCGGCTCGGCAAAGGTGAAGAATTTTTTCTCCACGATGCCCACAGAGACGCCGTGCTGGTCATGGTCGATATATTCGCTCACTTTGGTCACCGGGGTTCGAGTTGCGAGTTATAACTCCCTTAAGTATAATGACGTTGACTTCAAACCTGCAACGCGTAACCCGTAACTCGTTGCTATTTTTCCAGATACCCTAAAGGCATGATATAGACTGGGATCTGGCTCTTAGTCAGGCCTAGTCCTTTGCGGATTTCGTCTTCCTTAATGTTTGCGACCAGGCAGGTGCCGACTTTCTTGGCCGCCGACATGAGGTAAACATTCTGGGCGATGGCCCCGGCCGTAGAGTTGCCGAAATTCAGCTTTCGTTCGTTACTTCCGGCTTTTTCCGAAACCTTGTCTAAATCCACCACCAGGACCAATATGTGGGAGGCCAGGGCCACATACTCCTGGACCGCCACCTTATGCTTCAGGTCACTGGCGGAGAGGAATTTCAGCTTGCGGTTGAGCGGATCATAAAGGTAATTGCCTGTGGGCCCCAGCAGGTAGACGTCCATATACTGTTTTCCGTGGGCAGAAGGCGCTGTTCGTTTGCCGTCCGCCCGGTTTACGCCGTTACTCGCCCAGAGGATGGCGGCCAGGTCAGTGGCTGACAGCTCAGTGGTTTTGTACTTCCGGGTCGTCTGGCGCCGCTCCAGGGCGGTGTAAAGGTCAAAGTTGGCCAAGGCGGGACGTTCAGGGAGGACGATGTCTTTACTTTCCTGGGCCCAGGCCGGGGCGGCCAGAAGAAGGATTAACGCGAGGATCAGCATTCGAGGTACATAGTTTTTCGTGGTCATTATTCTCCTCCTAATGAAATTATGATTTGTTGATGGCTTTTTCCGAGCCAGCTTATTTGAAGCAGGTATTTTATCACAGAAAATCATAAGCCGTGATAAAAAAATCAACTCACCGCTGGTTTATTTAGCAATTCAATAGAGTTTTGGTAACGAGCAGCTCTGATGGGGACCCCTAAAAGGGTCAAGGCCGGAGCTTTCACCCCAGCCTTGATCTTACTTTTTCGGTTCTGTTTTTCGTTTTTCGGTTTTTGTTTTTCGGTTCCGACTGTGACATTGATACGACTGGTACGGCTACACTGATTGATTTTGAGCTTAATGTCCTTGACTTGCTGTTGTTCGTATCCTGTTCGA
>JADFYC010000039.1 GCA_015233295.1 Deltaproteobacteria bacterium
TTCGGAACGACTGACCCGAATTGATAAACTGATGCACCAGCATGTGGATGAGAAAAAGATCGCGGGCGGCGTGGTTTTGATAGCCAGGAAAGGGAAAATAGTTTATTTTAAAGAATTCGGCATGATGGACACAGATAAGCCGATGCAAAAAGATACCATATTCCGTCTGGCCTCCATGTCTAAGCCGTTTACCAGCGCGGCCGTGGCCATACTTTGTGAAGAAGGCAAGCTGGCCATGTCTTCCCCCATCTCCGCCTACATTCCGGAATTTTCATCACCTAAGGTTATCACTCTGACGCCGGAAGGGACCAACCCCAATTACAAACTGGTTCCGGCCAAAAGGGAGATTACGGTGCGCGATCTTCTATCTCATGAAGCCGGGATCACCTATCGTTTTTTCGCAGATTGGTTTCCTGATCAAAAACATAAGTTAATGACCAAATTTTATAAAGAGGCCGGGATCTCCGACTGCTTATGTTTACCCGACACCGCCACCGGCGACCTGGTCAAAAAGCTGGCCACGATGCCTCTTTTTGACAATCCCGGTGATTCCTGGGTGTATGGACTGGCGCCGGAAGTGTCCGGCTATCTGGTGGAAGTGTCCTCCGGTATGAGCTTGGATAAGTTCATGCAAGAAAAGATTTTTAAACCACTTAAAATGGAAGACACCTATTTTTACACGCCGCCCGAAAAACAAAGCCGAATCTCACCTCTTTGGGAAACGGATTGGCAGGGCCATCTCAAGAAGCTGACCAAGGGCCCGATTCAGATAGGTGAATTTATTTTCTGCCCCGATGACGCCTATAAAACGTCGGGAAAGTATTTTTCCGGGGGCGCCGGTCTCCACGGAACAGCATATGATTATTATCGGTTTTGTCAGATGATGCTGAATAATGGGGAATTAGATGGAGTCCGGGTGCTAAGCCGGAAAACCATAGAATTAATGACCGCGACCAATCACATAGGTGATTCCGACGCCGCTTTTCTGCACAGCAAGGGTTGGAAATTCGGACTGGGATTCGCCATTGAAATGGATCGCGGACATGAGGTTGACAGCGGAAGCGTCGGCGCTTATGAATGGGCCGGGATTTATTCCACGCGATTCAGTGTGGATCCCAAAGAGGAAAAAATCACTATTTTGATGACTCAAACATTCCCCTTTCAATTTCATGTCAACTTATGGGAAAGGCTCTTAACCATATCTTCATCAGCGTTGATCGACCAACCGGGTTCAAACGCCAAACCAGAGTTAAGAAAGGATTAAGGGTATGAAAAAAGCCCGCAATTCTAAGGCAGCCGTTGTTTGGGGATGGATTTTGATCCTGGGCTTGATCTCCGCGGGGCAGGCCTGGGCGACCGCGCCCCGGTTTGCCCCCGGTATGTTTGGCGCCGACAAGACCAAACTGGAAATATTTATTTATGAAAGTCCGCCCTTGATAAAAATATCCGCTGAAAACGGCGGACCCTTGTCTGAAATTATCCGACAGGCCCTAAAAGCGGAAGGCGTGGAGCCTGAGATCAAGATATTGCCCTCTTTGAGTTTGATCAAGTATTCTTTGATTAATGATAACGCCGTGGCCGCCTTGGGTCTGACGGATTTATCCGACATTGAAAAAAAACAATTTATCTTTGTGCCCTGTTATCTGGCTAAGGTGCAAACCCCGCCGGTGTTATTGATTTTTAATAAAAAGCACCCGGAAGGAGAGAGTCTGGCCGGGAAGTTTAAACAGGGATTGAAAAAGCTTATTGACAACAAACAGTATTCTCAGATTCTGGCAAAGGGATTAGGAAAAGATCAGGTTTCCTTAGAGGCGATTACGAAACTTAAAAGACTTCTTAGCGAATGAGAAACCCACCCCAGGGGCGTTTCCCCGACCCCTGGGGGCGAGACTGCCCCCCTTAAAGGCCGGAATCATATGGCGCAGTTGGGTAAGTTAATTTGGTCTCATCTAAGGCTTGGCATGATTATTAGAATTATCCTTATGTTGTTGGTCCTGCTTTGGAACAGTGGAGCCGGGATCGCGGCTGATCAAGAAATCATAGAGTTCGGCTCCAGTGAGACGCCTCCCCTATGGTCGCCGGCTTTGCCTGAAGATGGCATGGCCGGTGAAATACTTCACACCATCTCCCGGGAAATCAACGTCCGAAGTATTATACGATATATCCCCATAAAAAGGCTGCGAAAGGATCTAAAGCACAATCACCTGGGCGATCCGGAGAATTTCGCTGGGCAGGAATTCAGCTCTTTCATTGTCATCGCCGTTTTTCGATCCTCCTTTTTCTACTACCGGCCTAATCACCCCCAAGGGATAACTTATAGAACACTAGCTGACTTGAAGGGATATACCTTGGGGGTGATGCGGGGCGCCCTGGAGGATAGGTCCTATTTTGAGAAATTGGGAATAAAGGTGGAAGAGAGTAATTCTGAAATCTCTTTGTTTAAAAAATTAAAAAACGGCCGGATTGATTTGTGTGCCGTCATAGAAGTGTCAGGAATATTTACAATTAATAAGTTGTTTCCTCTGGATGCGCATAATTTTGAGAGAATCGAGATAGCCAGGTCCGTTCAACCCTTGGCCATAATGTTTGACAAAGACTATCCGGGGGGCGGCGGACTGGGTAAGAAATATGAAGCCGGGTTGGATAAAATTATCTCCGATGGTAACTACCGGCAAATATTAGAGAAGTATTATAGTAAGGGGAATATTCCGGCAGATTGGTTCATCCAGTTGGAGAAGTTTAAATACCTTTTTCAGAATAAATGGCCTACAGCCAAAGAGTAATCTTCAGGTTCCCCGGCCTCGAATAAAAGTATTGCCGGTTCAAATGAATTTGAGGCATCTTAAGATTCTTCTTTACGCTCAAAGTAACAATCTCCCTTTTTATTGCCGAAAGCAGGATGCCGCCCCGATCATCTGACTTTAACAAATCCGTCGTGATGGATATCAACAACATGGACGATATCAGAGAAAAGATAATGAAACCGGACTCTACTCTTAAAAGATATTGGAACAGCACTATTCAGTTCAAAATAGGCATAATACTTGTGGCTATTATTACCGGAGTATTAGCCATATTCGGCTGTTACGAATATGTTCACACCAGATCCAGCGCCCTAAAGGAACTAAATGAGCTGGCTGATACTCAAATTGAACGGCTGTCTCAACTTTTGGTTTTTCCTCTATGGGAAATGGATGACCCATTAGTTGGCAAGACAATCGTTTCAGAAATGACCGACAAAAGGATATTCGCCATTTTAGTGGCGGCCCCGGATATGTCCGACGGAAGAAAAAGGGATGCGCAATGGCGCTTGACCAATGTCCGGGAAAATATCTCCGGAGATTATATTTACCGCGGCCGGAATATTAAGCATGAAAACAAAACCATTGGAACTGTCAAGATCTATATCACCAAACAATTCATGGAGGAACATCTAAACCGCCGGATGCATGAATTGTTAGTTACGGTGATCACCTTGAATATGGTTCTTCTATCTTTTCTATTTGTGATGTTGAATAAAATTGTCATCAGTCCGGTAAGACACCTGGTTAATATTGCTATCTCCATCGCCGACGGAGACTTCAGCAAAGATATCGCCGTCCAACGGCGGGATGAGATCGGTGATTTAGCCAACGCTTTTAGTCATATGAAAGAAACGATCGGCCGGGCTCTCACCGAGACGGACCGGCTGATAAAGGCCATCCGCGACGGCCAGTTAAACAGCCGGGGGCAGGCGGACGACTTCGCCGGGGATTGGCGTAATCTGATCATTGGGATAAACAATGTCATCGACGCCTTTGTCCGTCCCTTCCGCATGGCTGCAGAAGTTATCGAACGAATTGCCAGGGGAGATATCCCGGAAAACGTCACCGCCTCATTTAGCGGTGATTTTAACGTAACTAAACAAAACTTAAATACATTAATCGACTCCATGAGTGAGACCACCCGGTTGGCGGATGAGATCGCCAGAGGAAACCTCCTGGTGGAGGTCAAGGAACGGTCCGAAAACGACCGATTGATGAAGGCATTTCAAAATATGGCTTCGTATTTAAACCAAATGGCCTCCATATCCATAGCTATCGCCTCGGGTGATGTCCGGCAGAAGGCCGGCCCAAAATCAAAAGATGATGTTTTAGGCTCAGCTTTTCACCAGATGATCACTTACTTAGATGACATGACCCGCGTCGCCGCCAGCGTCTCTACAGGCGATTTAGGCGCCCAGATCGAGCCTCGCTCGCCGCACGATGTCTTGGGCCACGCCTTTCTGAATATGTCCAGCTACCTTAAGACATTAGCAAAAGCCGCTACGGCTATCGCTGCGGGCGACTTTAGCTTGGAAATAAGGCCCCTATCGAAAAATGATATTCTGGGCAACGCCTTTTCCTCCATGTCCCGTCAGTTGCAGGAGAATATAGACGCCCTGGCTGAATCGGAAAAGAAATACCGGGATATCTTTGAAAACGCCATTGAGGGCCTTTTTCAATCCACCCCCGAAGGCCGGTATCTCAACGCCAACTCATCTATGGCCAGGCTGCTGGGCTATGAATCGCCAACAGATTTAGTCAGTTCCGTCCAAGACATCGCCACCCAGTGCTATGTAAATCCAACCGATCGCGAGACGTTGCTTGAAACCCTTTACCGGCAAGGCCGGGTGACTAATTTTGAAAACCAACAACGGCGAAAAAACGGCTCCATCTTCTGGGGCGCCATATCTCTGTACTCGGTCTTTAATGACCAGGGGGAGTTGGTCTATTATGAAGGAACGTTGATCGACATTGATGAACGCAAGCAAAAGGAACAGGCGGAAAAAGAGCGTGAAGCGGCCGAAGCCGCCACCAGGGCAAAGGGCGAATTTCTGGCCAATATGAGCCACGAGATCCGAACACCCATGAACGCCATCATCGGGTTTTCCAGCCTGGCACTAAAGACCGGGCTTACCGGAAAGCAGCGGGATTACTTAACCAAGATAGAATCTTCGGCGAAGTCACTCCTGGGCATTATCAACGATATTCTTGATTTTTCGAAAATTGAAGCCGGTAAGTTGGAGATGGAGACCATTGATTTCCGATTGGATAACGTCATGGCCGATGTGGCCAATATGGTATCCGTCAAAGCGGCTGAAAAGGGCATCGAGCTCATCGTCCATCTGGCAAATGATGTCCCCCGGGCCCTTATAGGTGACCCGTTACGGTTGGGTCAGATTCTGATCAACTTGACCAATAACGCAGTTAAGTTTACAGATTCAGGCCATATCTTATTAAAAGCCGAACTGGTGGATACCAATCAGGAGCATTGTCACCTCGGATTTTCCGTGACTGATTCCGGTATCGGAATGACCCCGGAACAGACCGAGAAACTTTTTAAGGCATTTTCTCAGGCGGACACCTCAGTCACCCGCAAGTTCGGCGGTACCGGTCTAGGGCTGGCCATTTCCAAAAGTCTGGTGGAGATGATGGGCGGGAGTATCTCCGTCACAAGCCAACCCGGCCAGGGGAGCACTTTCTCCTTCACCGCCGGATTCGATATATCTTCGGGTTGTGAACAATCCCTGACCGCCCCGGTTGACCTGGCCGGTCTAAAGGTGCTGGTCGTGGATGATAATGAGGCGGCCCGGGTGGTCTTGAGCGAAATGTTGACATCTTTCCGGTTTGAGACGACGGCCGTCGAATCCGGCGACGCGGCGCTTAACGAACTGGCCCGTGCGTCGGCTGAAAAACCCTATGATCTTGTGTTTATGGACTGGAAGATGCCCGGTATGGACGGGATCGCAACTTCGCAGCACATCAAACAAAACAGCAAGTTATCCCAAATTCCTCTGATTATTATGATTACGGCCTTCGGCCGGGAGGAAATCATGAAGAAGGCCGGGAAAGCCGGAATAAATGACTTTCTGATGAAACCGGTCAGTCCGTCTTTGCTCTTTGATACGATTATGGGTGTTTTTGGACGGGAAGTGTCTTCGACATGCCGGCCGCAGCTCGACCTGGAGAGTCAGCCTGAAATCCTGGAAGATATTGAAGGGTCAAAAGTGCTGCTGGTTGAGGATAATGTCATGAACCAGCAGGTGGCCACGGAGATACTTGAAAGCGCCGGGCTGGTGGTGGAGATAGTTACCAACGGCCGGGAAGCGGTTGATGCCGTTTTGGGAACCGACTATGACCTGGTCCTAATGGATGTTCAGATGCCCGTAATGGGCGGATACGAGGCGACCCGTCTGATCAGACGAGAGGACAGGTTTCAAGACTTACCCATTATCGCCATGACGGCCCACGCCATGAAAGGGGCAAAAGAGGAATGTCTGGCGGCCGGCATGAATGATTATGTCAGCAAACCCATAGATCCGGACCAGTTATTCACCACCCTCACTCGGTGGATCAAACCGAGTGTCCGACAAAACACCGAAGAGATAAAAGAAAGGCGGAGCAAACTGAAGGAGCAGGACGGACAGGTAATGCTTCCCGTCCATCTGCCTGGGGTCGACATCGCCGCCGGACTGACCAGGCTGCAAGGGAACGCCGGGTTATACCGACAACTGCTTCTGGATTTTGCCGATAAGTACCACGCCGTAACTGAGGAAATTCGCCGGTTCATCTCGGCTGACGACCTCGAAACGGCAGAGCGGCTGGCCCATACGGTTAAGGGAATTGCCGGAAATATTTCGGCTAAGAATGTGCACCAGGCCGCCCGGCAATTGGAGGAAAGCCTCAAAGAGAAACAAGCGGATCAGTACGACCGTTGGCTATCCGGCTTAGATCAGGCTTTACAACCTTTGACGGCCGGGGTCAAATCCTTAAACCAACCGGAACCGGACAGACAACCGGCCCCTGACACCCCGGTTGATCTGGAACAGCTTACCCCCATATTAGTGGAACTGGTTCAGCTTGTTCAAGATGACGATACCGCCGCAGAAAAATCTTTAGAATCTTTGAAAAAAATCATTGCTGGGCCGGACTTCGAAGAAGAAATTCGGGAATTGGAAGAGTCGATCAAGAACTACGATTTTGAACATGCGCTGGTGCCCTTGCAAAAAATGGCAGACGCTCTGGGCGTGTCTTTAGCAGGAGTTATAAATGATTGAACAATCACAAAAACAAAACATCCTGATCGTCGATGATGAACCGGGGAACATTAAGGTCCTGACGGAATTGTTGGGCTCGAAATTCACCATCCGGGCCGCCACTAATGGAGAAAAAGCGCTGAAAATAGTAGGATCTGATAAACCTCCCGATCTGGTTCTACTCGACGTCATGATGCCGGGTATTGATGGTTATGCCGTGTGTCAAAGGCTGAAAACTGATCCCTATACTCAAAACATTCCGGTTATTTTCATCACGTCAAAGGACAGCGAAGAAGATCAAGTCAAAGGCTTCAAGGCCGGAGCGGTGGACTATATCATGAAACCGTTCAGTCCGGTCGTTGTTGAGGCCCGGGTGCAGACTCATGTGGAGCTTAAAATCCAACGGGAGTTCTTAAAGGAGCTTTCGTTTCGTGATGGTCTCACCGGGATCGCCAATCGCCGCCGTTTTAATGACTACCTCAGTACCGTCTGGGATTTTGCGGTCCGGGAAGCCTCCCCGATGGCTTTAATCATGATTGATCTTGACCACTTCAAAGGCTATAACGATCATTACGGCCATCAGGCCGGGGATACTTGCCTGATCCAGGTGGCCCAGGCCATGGGGGCGGCACTGCGGCGAAAGGTGGACCTGGTCGCCCGCTATGGCGGGGAAGAATTCGGTTGTATTCTACCCAAAACCGACCTGGATGGGGCCTTCTTGATCGCAGAAAGATTTAGCGACAGTATTCTGGCCCTGCAAATCCCTCACTCTCCTTCGACCACCTGTAGCTGCGTCAGCATCAGCCAGGGGGTGGCCTCAACCATGCCGTCAAAAGACTCATCGCCCGACGACTTGCTCAAAATGGCCGACCAGGCTCTTTACCAGGCCAAGGAAACCGGGCGAAACCGTTACTGCAGGTGCTAGTGGACTGACTCCAAGATGGTGTTCACCAAACACGTTACCGGCCGCAGTAAAACAAACAAGGGGAATCAGCTTTGAAGAAAAAGCTAGACTCCCCTTGAGTGTTAGGGGTTATGATTACAGAGTGGAGGCGATGACTACTTTTTGGACCTGACTGGTGCCTTCATATATTTGGGTAATCTTGGCGTCCCGCATCATCCGTTCCACCGGATATTCTTTGACGTAACCGTACCCGCCCATTAGTTGGACGGCGTCGGTCGTAACGGTCATGGCCGTATCTGCCGCCATAAGCTTACACATGGCCGAATATCGGACGGCCTCCGGGCTGAGACGAGACAAGTCTTTGGGGAGTTCCTGGAACATGGCGGCCGTCTTATAGGTCAATTGCCGGGCGGCTTCTAATCGGGTGACCATGTCGGCCATCATGAATTGTAAACCCTGGAACGTAAATATGGGTTTTCCGAATTGGACTCGTTCCTTGCTGTAGTTAATGGAAAAGTCCAACGCCCCCTGGGCTATACCCAGGGCCTGGGCCGCCACCGGGATGCGGGTGAAATCCAGGGTTTTCATGATAATAGTGAAACCTTGGCCTTCCGCCCCCAGTAGATTTTCGGCCGGGATACGGCAGTCCTCGAAAATCAATTCCACCGTACTCGAACCGCGTATACCCAGCTTATTCTCGTGCTTGCCTATGGAAAAACCGGGCGTCCCTTGGTCCACCACAAACATGCTGATGCCTTTATGCCCCGGTACGGTGGTATCGGTCTTAGCCGCGACGCAAACCCATTTAGCCACATCGCCATGGGAGATGAATACCTTACGTCCATTAAGCACATAGCCGGCGCCGTCTTTAACGGCCTTAGTCCGCAGGGAGGACACATCGGAACCGGCCCCTGGTTCGGTTAAACCGAAGGCAATCAGGTTCTCTCCCGCGGCCAACGATGGCAGGTACTTCTCTTTTTGCGCCTTTGACCCGGCCAGGAAAATGGGCATGGTCCCCAGTTCATGGACTAACAAGATAACCGCCGTGGAAGCGCAAACCTTAGCCACCTCCTCGATGACCAGACACAAAGACAACATGCCCATGGCCGCTCCGCCGTACTCTTCCGGGAAATCAGCCCCAAACAGGCCGTTATCTCGAAGCAACTCAGCCATATCGTGGGCGAATTCGCCTTTCTCGTCTCTGGCTGCGGCCCCCGGCTGGATTTTTTCCTTGGCCAGGCGGCGGACGGTATCCCGAAGCATCAACTGTTCTTCCGTTAAATCGTATTGCATCTAGATTCTCCTTAGCCCATGTGCTGGTTGGCGCGAAAATATGGGATATAGACATTCCAAGTTCTCTTCCATACTTCGCCTCCTCTGCGGTTTGATTTTTTGTGGCCGGCCGTTCCGTTACTTTGCTTTCCGCCCGAAGGCCGCCGTGGCGATGAAGCAACCGCCGCCACCACCACTGGACTTCCAATCTTGAGCCTGGCCGCTAACCGGTGCTGAATACAAGGACGGCAATTCCCCGTGAACCGCCTTTATCCGATAGTAGAAAGTCATGTCACTAGGCAGGCCCTTATCGATGTATTCAGTTGTGCCTTTGGGCAAATTGGCAATCTGGACGTATGGTCCATCCTTTGCCTCAGCTCTTTCCAGGATAAAGTTACTGGCCGGCGGATTGGTATCGGACCACCAGATGTGCAGTTGTTCCACTATCTCACATTTTACGACCAAATTAGCCGGCGCCGCGAGCGGGTTCACAGCCATGGCGGCCAATACATTCGGGACTCCGTAGCCCCATCCTTTGTCCCAGCCGCTGGCATATCTGGAGGCCGTTTTGTTCAACGCATCCCGCACGCGGTCCACGGTGGTGTCTGGATGACTCTGGAGCATCAGGGCCGTGATCCCCGACAGCATGGGTGCGGACATACTGGTTCCGGCCATAACGGTGTGGACGCCGTCTTCTACAATGGCCGTTATCGGATAGCTGACCCGGGCTTCTTTAGACAGAGTTGAAATGACATTCCCCCCCAAACCGGCCAGGTCGGGTTTTTTCCGGCCATCACGGGTGGGACCGGGAGATGAAAAATTACAGAGTTGGCCGACGGGATCGGTCGTTTGTTGCGTCGCTCCACCTTCCAACAGCCAGGTATTACGGTTCCATACCGCACCTGCAGTCAGGATTTTGAGGCTGCTGCCGGGGGCTCCGACAAGCTTCTGATTGGTCCGATTAACCGAGGTGATGCTGGCCGAGTACTTGTTGCAAATGGCCTGGTCAGCTATCCACAGGTCGTATGGTTTAACCTGGTACCCGGAGTATGTTCCGATGTTTTCTACAGAAAGGGTGATAATATAATTGCCCTGGATAGGCATCATAACGCCGGCGTTATTTTTTTCATGATAGTCAAGAATCTGAATGACCGCCTCGTTGTCGAAATTCTGGGGATTCACACCCCCCAGGGCATTGTTGATATAAATATAGGCGTCTTGAGTGTCTCTGGTCAGCGGGTCATTCTCCTGGCCGGTACAGGCGGTGGTACTGAAGCCGTTAGGAGTGACCACCGTGACTCTGATATTGTCCTTTCCATTGTACCAGAGGTCGAGCGCCGCAAAGTCGTTTTGCGAGCCTTGAGTTCGACATCCGCCGGGGATGTTAATCACCACCTGGTCTTTTTGCCCCACCGTAGTGAGGTTTCCCTCGGCATGAGTCCAAATTAATGTCCCGTCGTTATTACCGGAGTTGCCGGCAGAAGCCACGATGAGCATACCGGGTCCGAACATGTTGTCTATGGTTTTTTCAAAAATGCTCGTCCCGTCGTGGGGGCCGTAGTCCATCCCGAGGCTGAGATTGATGACGCAAGGTTGCCCCAATGCCTTGGCTTTATTTTGAATATAGACGAGACCGTCGATGATCTGATCGGTATAGAACCAGCCAAGGTGGTCGGCCTTAACGATGACCAGTCCGGCCTCGGGCGCGACGCCCACATACCGGCCGGCAGGATAACCGTTTCCCGTACCCTGGCCGTTGCCTGCGGCGATCCCGGTCACATGGGTGCCATGACCCCGGATATCTTTTTCAAGGCATTTACCGGCATCGATATCGGCCTTGGAGTACTCGGTTCCATAGTAATAATTGGGAGGGGGGACACCGTCTTCACTCTGATCCCACAAATACAGGATCCGGGAGCCATTGGCGTCTTTAAAATCGGAGTGGGTGGTGTCAATCCCGGTATCGACCACCCCTACAATCACGTTCTTGCCGGTGAAGCCGGTATAATTACCAAAGGTGCCTGACCGCACCCGATCAGCCTTCAGGCCGGGGACGGCCAGTTCCAACCTGGGCTTCATTTGCCTGGCCGGTTCAATATAGGCTACGCAAGGCAAAGCCCCTAGCGCTTGAATCGCGGCGGGACTGGCCGCTCCGGTGTAATAGTGGCCGACCTTGGAGGAAATCACCAGTCCGGCCGTAGTCATATCCGTCTCAGGGCAATCCGCCTCCAGGATGATTCGGATCATCACCTCGCCTTTAGGCGTCTGTTTTATCCCGACCCCGCGCGACTTGAGCCGCTCCGGGCTCTGAGAAAGCATCTGCTCCAGGTCAGGGGCAATTTTCTGCATTTTCTGGGCCTCGGCCGAGGCGAACGGCGGGACCAGCAGTCCTCCGACTACCAGTAATACCACTACCGCCATGGCATACCAGCCAGACTTAAACTTCATTTTCATCTCCTCCCACGTGCTGTTATGTTTGACCTGCGTTACCAAGGGACTTTAGCCTATGACTGTCATGGGGTTCACTCTAACCAAATAACTTTGTTTTATCAATACAGGGTTATTCTAATTTGTTGACCGTGGCTTTTTTTTTCACGGGACCGGTATCGGAAACGCGAAAAATGAGGTATAGTTAATTCCGCCGTTGCCGGCTGGAACCGCGGCAAAAATAATGAAGGGATAGCATGAACAGGCTATAGGCCGGAACATCCGATTAGCGGCATTGACCCGTAGCCTGAAACCCGTAAAGCGCAACCCGTAACCCGTAACCCGCAAGAGGATAAGCGATGAAGAAGACGATAAAACGGTTGACCGCCACGCCCTCCATCAAGGTTGCTCCGCCTGGCCCCAATGCGCGGAAGTGGGCTGAGTTTCATAAAAAATATGCCGCTTTTTCTACTTACTTTTATCCCTTCATCTGGGATCGAGCCGCTCCGGCTATCGGCCCTTTTGTCACGGACGTCGATGGCAACGTGCTCATGGATTTTGTCAGCCACGTGGCTAGTTCACCGTTGGGATACAACCACCCGCAACTGACGGCCATATCCAAAAAGCTGGCAGCCATTGATCCGGACCGGTACGCCGGAACCGACTTTGTTGGTGGTTATGGCCCTGACCCTGCCGCCTCGGAAGTGCCCACCCCCTCTCATCTTCACCATGAGCTTATTGATATAACATCAAAATTCGGCTTTGGGACGGCTTTCTTGTCCAATTCCGGGGCGGAGGCGGTCGAAAATGCCATAAAGATATGTTATGATTATAAACGTAATTTTGGATACGGTGTCTGCTTTATGGGCGCTTTTCACGGCCGGACCCTGGGCGCCCTGTCCCTTAACCGCAGTAAACAGGCCCATCGGGTCTGGTATCCCAAGTTGCCCCATGTCATCGACATGCCTTTCTGCATCTGCCGGGGTAAGTGTACCTGCGGTTGGCAGGTCCTGACGCCGCGAGGCGGAGTGTCCATGAGCAAACTGGCCTTTACCTTAGACCCGGAGATGGGTCTGGTCGATCCTAAAGAAGTGGCTTATATCATCATTGAACCGGTTCAGGGCGAAGGCGGCTACAACATCCCCGGCCAGGCTTTTATTCAGGAAGTGGCCAGAGTGGCCAAAGAGCATAATATTCCGTTGATCTGTGATGAAATCCAATCGGGCCTCGGCCGGACCGGAAAATGGTGGGCTATTGAGCATTTTGACGTCGAACCGGACATTATCACCGTCGCCAAAAGCCTTCGCGTTGGGGCGACCATCGGCAAATCCGAGTTTTTTCCCCGGGCCGAACGTCGCATTTCCAGTACCTGGGGTGAGGGCAACGCCATTAGTACGGCCGTCGGGTATACCATCATCCAGATTATCAAGGAGGAGAATTTGCTCCAGAATGCAACGGTGGTGGGCAGCTACTTCCTGGACGGCCTCAAGTCATTAATGACCCGGTATCCGTCTATTATCAGTGCCCGGGGCCTGGGTCTAATGCTGGCCGTCACACCTGAAACCAAGGAACTACAGGACAAGATATTGAAGAATACCTTTGACCGGGGCTTACTGTTATTGGGTTGCGGCTACCGTGACATCCGGATACTGCCACCCCTGGATGTGACCAGCCGGGAAATTGATCTGTCTCTAGAAATTTTGGAGGCAGCCATCGCCGCCGCCCAAGGTTAGATAGCCTCCAAACTTCATAACCAGCAACGATCAACCAGTAACACGCAACCCGTAATGCGCAACCCGCAACCCCGAACGCGAGTCATGCTCAGGACTCCTGCCCTGGGCCGACAAACTCCGTTCCATCCGAGCTAAAAGGTATTGTTACCTTTTTCGGGTGATCGCCTTGGATGGTGAGAAAAAGGATTTGACCTTACTGCCAATAACTGCTATTATCGCCTATTTAGTGACCGAGAAAGGGTGCCCTGCAAAAAATGTCTTTTACAAGATGATTTTTTTAAGTTAATTTTAGTATCCCGGCCTTGAAGGAGATTTCGGTGGCTAATATTCTGGAGATATTTTACGAGAGAGGGTTCATCGAGCAGGTGACTGATGAGTCCGCCTTAAGAGAGTTGTTTGATAAGGAAAGCGTGACCTGCTACATCGGGTTTGATCCCACGGCCAGTAGTTTGCATGTGGGTAGCTTGATTCCCATTATGTCGCTGGTCCATATGCAGCGCCAAGGCCACCGGCCCATCGCCCTGGTGGGTGGCGGCACGGGGTTGGTGGGTGATCCCAGTGGCAAGACCGAGATGCGGAAGATTCTGACCTACGATGACATTGCTCAGAATGCCGAAGGATTAAAGGCCCAATTATCCCGTTATCTGGATTTTGGTGATGATCGGGCGTCGATGCTTAACAACGCCGATTGGTTGACCAAACTTAACTATATAGAGTTTCTCCGGGATATCGGTCGGCATTTCAGCGTTAACCGGATGTTGACGGCGGAATCCTGTAAGCTGCGCCTGGAAACCGGGCTAAGCTTTATTGAATTCAACTATATGCTGCTACAGGCCTATGACTTCCTCTACCTCTGTGAACATCATGATTGCCGGCTCCAACTCGGCGGCAGCGATCAGTGGGGGAATATCGTGGCCGGGATCGATTTAATCCGGCGGATGAATCAGGGCCAGGCCTACGGGATCACATTTCCCTTGATTACCACCTCCTCCGGGGCCAAGATGGGCAAGACCGCGGCTGGTGCGGTTTGGCTTGACGCCGGTCGGACTACGCCTTATGATTATTACCAGTACTGGATTAATACCGAAGACCCCGATGTGGAAAAGTTCTTGGGTCTGTTTACCTTTTTGCCCATGGACCAGGTTCGGGAACTGGGCGCCTTGAAAGACGCCGATATCCGCCGGGCTAAGGAAGTCTTGGCCTACGAAGCAACTAAGATCACCCACGGTGAAAAGGAAGCCGACGAGGCGCGGCGGGCAGCCAGAGCCCTGTTTGGGAGTGAGGACGAACTGGATTCCCTGGCCCAAAATGACGAGTCCGTTCCGACCACGGTTCTGTCGCGATCCCGACTCACGGAGGGGATCCCGGCCTTTGTATTGTTTACGGAGGTAGGTCTCTGTTCTTCTCGGGGGGAAGCCAGACGTCTGATCACCCAAGGAGGAGGATATGTCAACAACATTAAGTTGGCCGCCTTTGACTCTAAGGTGATGGACACAGATCTCCGATCCGGGGCGATCATGCTGCGGATGGGAAAGAAGAAGTACCACCGAGTTAGAGTCATCGACTGATGGAGGCCACCCGGCCTGATTCATTAATTCTTAACTAAAGTTTAAGATACCTAACATGGCGGACAATCCGGAACAATTGGAAATAAATAAAAAGCTGGAAGTGATGAACAAGGTCGGTCTGCACGCCCGGGCGGCGGCCAAGATTGCCTTGAAGAGCAAGGAGTTCAAATCCCAAATCATCATTTCCAAAGATGGCGTTTCAGCCGATGGCCGAAGCATCCTCGATATATTGACCTTGAATTGTCCTAAAGGAACTTATTTGGAAGTCAGAGCTAAGGGTGAGGATGCCCGAGAGGTCATAGAGGCCTTAACGCAACTCTTTAATGATAAGTTTGAAGAAGAGTAGACGTGGATACTGAGCGCACGCAGACGGACACTCTCCATGGTATTGGAGCTTCCCCAGGCATCGTGATGGGCCGGGCCTATCACATTGACCGGGCCGAAGTTAGAATTTTCTACCATTACCTTCTTGACGAGTCGCGCGTAGACAACGAAGTAAAACGGTTTACGGACGCGACCGAGTGGATTAAAGAAGAACTGAGGAAGGCCAAGGAGAATATCCCGGCCGAACTGAAAGATCACGTCTATGTCCTCGACACCCATATGCTCATCCTTAGTGATCATAACTTTTTTGATGCGGTTATTGATCAGATTCGGATCGGACATATCAACGCCGAATGGGCGGTGAAAAAAACCGTTACCAAGATTCAGGAGTCATTCAAAAAGATTGAAGATGACTATTTGCGGGAGCGCGTCCTGGATATCGGCCAGGTGGGACAACGCCTGCTGCGCGTCCTGTTGGGGTCCCCGTCGGGCAGCCTCAAAGACATCGCTGATCAAGTCATCATTGTGGCTCACGACCTGGCCCCCGAGGACATGACCCAGATTAAAGCCAACCGGGTCCAGGGGATTATCACCGATATCGGCGGTCGGACCTCCCATATGGCCATCATGGCACAATCACTGGAAGTTCCGGCGGTGGTCGGGCTGCGTCGGGCTTCGGAAGTAATCGTCACCGGTGATCATTTAATTCTGGATGGCGGCGCCGGCTTGGTTATCATTAATCCAGACGCAGAGACTATTCAACGATACCAGGAGCGGAAAGCCCGCTTTGAGTTGTACCAAGAGCGTGTTCATGGACAGAGCCGCTTGCCGGCTGTAACCCGCGACGGCCAAGAAATCAGTATTATGGCTAACCTGGAAATGATTGCGGAAGCCGCGGCTGCGATTGATTATGGCGCC
>JADFYC010000003.1 GCA_015233295.1 Deltaproteobacteria bacterium
TAACCCAAAATATCCTTACTTACTCCGGGGGTTATCTGTAGATCGGCCGAATCAGGTCTGGGCTACCGACATCACCTACATCCGAATGGTTAAGGGCTTCATTTATCTTGTGGCGATAATGGATTGGTTCAGTCGTTATGTTTTATCTTGGGAGGTATCCGTCACCTTGGACGCTGGTTTTTGTTTGGCGGCCCTAGAAAAATCACTTCGATCAGCAAGACCGGGTATATTCAATAGTGATCAAGGGGTTCAGTTCACGAGCCAGTCTTTTACTGATCGTCTGACATCCGAGGGGATACGGATCAGCATGGATGGAAAGGGGCGAGCATTCGACAATATCTTTGTGGAACGGTTGTGGCGTTCGGTGAAATACGAAGAAGTCTATCTAAATGATTATACGTCTGTTATTGAAGCTATTGAGAGCTTAAGGAGATATTTCACTTTCTACAACGAGGAACGACCGCATCAAGCGCTTGGATATGCTACCCCCAAGCAGGTCTATTTATCCATATAAAACAAAGCGGAAGGCTCCGCATCTATTTATTGGAAGAGTTTTTCGCCTTTCGGGGAATCCCATGTTTTATAAAATAAGGCAGGACAAATAGCCCTGCCTCATGGTCTTCCCGCCCGCCTCGGCGCTCAGGTTGCTCTCCAGCATGGCCTTATCCTCCGAGCGGGCAAGGTAATTATATCAGGAAATAAAAACAGAGTGAACACAAATGTCGTCTCCATATTGGATACAACACCCAAACCAAAATCGAGATGACTTTCCACCTTAAAAAGACCCAAAATTTGTCTTGACGATGGGGAGCACCTCATAACAACCCTATAAAACGCTGGAGTTAACGTTTGGATGATTATAATCAGAGAATACCTTGAAAGGAATATAGATGGACCCTGCAAAAATCCCCACTCAGTTTGCATCAGCCGAGAGAAGTTCAGACGAAGAAATAAAGCACCACATTGAGCTCTTTTCTAACAAGCCGTTTTTAAATGATTTTTTAAACACTGTTCCTGATATTGTAATGGTTTTAAATAAGAATCGGCAGATTGTGTACTCTAATCAAATTTTGCTCAAATTCTTAGGGGCTAATGATTTGGGTTTTGTCTGCGGCCGGCGGCCAGGTGAAGCTTTTAATTGCATTCACTCAGATGAAACAGAAGGCGGCTGCGGCACTACCGAATTTTGTAAAACTTGCGGTGCTGTTAAAGCTATTTTAGCTTGTCAAAAAGGCATATCTGATATCCAAGAATGTAGAATTATAAGAAAAGGGACTGGAGATGCTTTAGACCTGAGAGTTTGGACCAGACCATTGAAAGAGGGTGATGAACTGTTTACTATTTTCTCGGTAACGGATATAAGCGATGAAAAACGCCGCCGGGCTTTAGAAAGGATTTTTTTTCATGATGTTCTTAATACTGCAGTCGGACTGAGGGGCTTCTCCCAACTTCTCGAGGACGCTACGGCGGATGATATGGCAGGATATCAAAAAATAATTAATCAACTGTCCGAATGTATAATCGATGAAATAAATGCTCAAAGGCAGCTAACCGCGGCTGAAAACGATGAATTGGTTGTTGATCTGATTTCCGTTAACAGCCTTGATATACTGCAGGAACTAATGGTCATCTATATGAATCATCAAGTGGCAGAAGGTCGTCACCTCAGTATTGATCCTAAGTCTATAGGCGTTGTCTTTACCTCTGACAGGACTCTTTTAAAACGCGTCATAGGGAATATGACCAAGAATGCCTTGGAGGCCGCCAAAGACGGTGAAACTGTCACTATCGGTTGCGAGACCAGAGATGATGAAATTCAGTTCTGGGTGCATAATCCAAGGGTAATGCCAGAAGAAACACAGTTGCAGATGTTCCAGCGTTCATTCTCCACTAAAGGCGCCGGCCGTGGCCTTGGGACCTATAGCATGAAACTGCTAACCGAAAGATACCTCAAAGGAACTGTTTCCTTTACCAGTGCCCCAGGAAGCGGCACCGTATTTAGAGCATGTTACCCTTTAATTTTTGATCAAGAGACAATTCCCTCTGACTCCTCAAAGGCGTGTTAAGCTAGTCTATTGCTGATCTATAAGGCGAGGCAGTATGATAAAAGATGCAAGCAACAAGGCACAATGCATGATTTGATTATATAAAACTCTATAGGAAGCCTTCTTCTATAAGTATTTTATATCAATAGTAAAACTTGCGTTGCTGGGCTTCCTCAGAGATGGCCATGTTCCATGGAGGCCGCATAAGTTTGTGCGGAATTAAGATTGCTAAGAGAAACAGCGAAGAAAATTCCAACCAGCAATCGATTCAATGCTGTCTTCATCGTAACCCCATTTCTATTTTGATGTTTGGTTATCTCAAAGGCCTTAACCGCCCTGTGATAGTTAATATCACAGGTAGGTAAAACTAAGAGAAGGAGACAATAAGAGCTTCTGGAATGTCTTCCTTTTCTCAATCAGAAAGGAATGCCGAATCCGGGATGTTGGGCATCGGAATGCGATCCGAGTACAAGAAGGCTGTCCCCTTCTCGTTGGTTTGGGTGTGGCGGAGGCTGCGAATGCTCTCCTTCTGTCCGGCATCCATGGTCTTGTAAGTTGATGCGAAGGCGGTCGCATATTCGTAGGCCAGCTCGCCGTCAAGCCGCCCGTAGCGCTTCCCCAGGGTTACAATCTCCTGTTCCGCAGGAATCTCGCCGCGCAGGAATCCCCGCAGCCTGGTAGAGATAGTGCGCCGGACTTCAACAATATCCCTAAGTGTTTTTCGCTGGCGGTCAAGCACGTCCGTGAGTCGGGAACGCTGACTTGTATCCAGTACGTTTAAAAATGTGGCACCGGAGTCACCTGTGAGCGAGGTCGAAATGTCGTAATCCCTTCGCCCCATGGCCGGCATGTCTTTTAGATAAAAACCGCCGAAGTAGGTTCCATGGCGCTCGGGACAGAAATATGTGTCCGCCTCGATGGAGCCTGCATACCAACTGAAAAATTCACTGGCCAGAGTCATGTATCCAACGCTCACGAGCTTGGAGGAGCCGCGGGGAAGTAGACGGCGCACTTCCTCCCGATCTACATCCGGCCAGGTATTGAAGTCGCCGAACTTTAGCCTACCCAGATTCCGTTTCTGTTCGGCCGTAAAAGAACGGACCAACTCCCCGAACACCTTAGCCCGGCGAAAGGCCAGAGTAGCGTCTAGGGCGAATAGATCGGCGCAGTAGGCCATGACAGCCTCACGATTCAAACCGGTGTTGCCGACGAGCTGCTTGTGGAAGGCGGCGATCAGCGGGAAACGCTTGAGTGCAATATTCTTCATCAGGAGTTCCTGTTCTCGGGCGGCTTCGTAAAACCTCCTGCGCTGGTCTTCCGAGAGAATCCTGAGCACGTTGCCGGCAATGCGGTCGAGGAACATTGGGTTGTGTCCCTTGCCTGCTGCGTCGATGTCCCGCATGTACTGAAACCCGAAGAAATCTGACACCTTGCCGGGGGGAATGAAGGTGGAACTGCCGAAATCGCCGGTGAGGAAGGCCAGGCCGTTGAAGGCGATGGTATGAAGCTGGGCCTGATCGGAGATAGCCTGCTCGATTGAGTATCGTTGTCTGTCATCTCGTGGCTGCTGTCCCCGTCTGTCATCACGTGGCTGCAGCCCCAGCGGAGGAGGCCCTGCCCCCCTTGGAGATGGTTCCGGCGGCCTATCCTGGGCCATGGCAACCGTCGCACACAGGCTCATGACCACAATAAGGAGCTTACTTGCTGTTTTCATAGTATCATTTCCTTATATGAGGTTATGCTGATCCGGCAGGGGCTGCTCCGGCAATCTTGCGCCATCACAACCCCTGCGGTCAGGCTAACGCCGACTACTTGACGACAAGTGTCTTGCTCGTGGTGTTGGTACCCTGTGCATTCTTGACCGTAAGAGTGACTTTGAACGTGCCGGCAGCCGAATAAATGTGGCCCGGACTCGGGAGCACACCTGTTGTTTTGTCACCAAAGTCCCAGGACCACGATGTGGGTGTTCCCGTGCTGGCATCGGTGAATTGCACCTTCTGGTTATGGACAGGCGCCCTCGGCGTGTAGTTGAAAACGGCCGTAGGAGCGATTCCGGTGACAATTATAGTCTTGGTGACGGAGTTTGAGCCCAAGGCATTGCCAGCCTTGAGGGTGACCGTATACGTACCTGCAGCCGAATAGACGTGGTTCGGTTTCTGGATCGAACTGGTCATGCCGTCACCAAAGGTCCAGGACCACGACGTGGGGTTTCCCGTGCTTGTATCGCTGAAATTTATCGTTTGGCTGGTTTTGGGGGCGCTCGGGGAGTAGTTGAAAGCTGCAACAGGCACTATTCCTACGGTTATGGAGTTACTGTAGGTGCTGGTGCCCACCGCATTACCGACCTTGAGGCTGACCGAGTACTTGCCAGCGGCCGAATAGATGTGGCTGGGGTTCTGGATCGTGCTAGTGCTAGTCGTACTGGTGTCACCAAAGGTCCAGGACCACGTGGTGGGCTTTCCGGTGCTGGTGTCCTTGAACTGGACTATTTGGCCGGGCTTGGGGGCGCTCGGGGCGCAGGTAAAAGCCGCGGTCGGCCCGGACCCTGTGGTGGTTACGGTTATGGACTTGGTTACGGTTTTGGAACTCGTGGCATTGCTGGCCGTGAGAGACACCGTGAACGTGCCTGCGGCCGAATAGGTATGGCTGGGGTTCTGGAGCGAACTCGTACTAGTAGCACTGCTGTCACCAAAGTTCCAGGCCCACTTTGTGGGTGTTCCGGTGCTGGTGTCGGTGAACTGGACCATCTGGCCCACTGCCGGAGTAGCAGGCAAAAACGTGAAGGCCGCGGTTAAGGTGGTGGATCCTGTGTTAAACAGATAGTCGGTGTTGGCGATATACGGAGTGAGGAGACCAAGATTGGTGATGACATCTGAATACAGGAAAGGCGTCGTGCAGACTGAAAAGTCGAATGGGGTCCCATCCGCGTACTTGCCGGACAAGATGGATTTCCGCAGGGCAGTCAGTTTAGTCTTCTGGTCAGTCGTCAAACTGGCGTAGACCTGAGCAAAGACCGTGGCGTAGTTATAGTTGTTCTCGCCATCCAGGTCGCCGTAGGTTCCTGATAAGGCAAGCACCTGGGTTTTGACGGAATCAGCTGAGGCGGTTGAGGTCAAAAGGCTGCGCAATAAAGTGGAGATTTGCGTCCGAATCTGGACGATGTTGGAGGTACCCGCATAGAGATTGTTCCTCTGGGTGTCCACCAGGCTCGAAAAATATGCTGCCTGACTTTGGGTGACGTACCCCTTGGTACTGTCGCACAGGGCCGCTCCGGCGGTGGCGGTGAGCTGTTCACTGATGCTATATCCTTCGTGCCCGACCGCTGGAGCGTCTTTCATGTAAAAAGATCCATAGTAGGTTCCATGACGCTCGGGGCAAAAATACACATCCGCAGTCACGGATCCTGCATACCAGCTATAGATGTCACTGGCATAAGTCATCACGGCCACGGCTGTGCCTTGGGGCAGGCTGATCATCTTGGCGTTAATCTGAGCGCCCGTGATGTTGGGCCAGGAATTAAAGCCTTTGCCTTTCATGGCATCCAGATAGGCCTTCTGGGTGGAATCCATGGAGTTGAGGATTTTGGCGTACAGTAGGGCGCGGTCGAAGCTGATCTGACCGTCAATCAGGTACAGAGCGTTGGAGGCCGCCTTTACGGCGGTGAGACTTAGACCCGTAGAACCGGAGGGAATGTTGCCGTCGACGAGACGCCGAAAAGCCTCCATCAAAGCGAAGCGTTTGTATCCGTAGAGACTGACCTGGTCTGCCTGGGCGAGGGCCAGCGTCACCATCTGTGCGAGTTGGGTGGAGTTCAGGATGTAAATGACATTGTTGGCCACCCTGGTCAGGAAGCTGGTATTGTGACCCATGTTGTCCGGGTCGTTGTCGCGCAGATACTGGAACCCGGTATAATCGGCCACCTTACCCGGTGGGAAGAAGGATTGGGAATCCAGGTTTCCGGTCATAACGCCCAAACCACCGAAGGCGATGGTTGTGACCTGGGCCTGATCAGAAAGAGTATCGGCCAGGGTGAAGGCAGGAGTTGTTGTGGTCGTACTCGTAGCCTCAGTGCTTTGCAGGGTATCGTCAGGTGTGGGTTCTGCATAAACTGTGGCTATATGAAGAAAGTTGAAGGAAATAGCCAAAAAAATGCCGACAAACAATAAACTCAATGCCCTCTTCATGGTAGGCCTCCTTATACTTTTTGATGTCTTGAGTAAATCGAAAAATATTGCGCCAAGAATGATTCTTCCAGGATCGATAGACCTAAAACCCTACCGTAAATCAAAACCGGACGAGATCCACCGATCTTTTAATGTGATTATATTTTGCTTAAATGAACGCCAGATGAACAGAAACCGAATCGTTGATGATTTCTTCTATTCTTCATCTATCGGTTGTTAGAGGCAGTTTAATATGGAAGGCGCTACCTTTGTCTACCTGACTTTCCACTTCAATTCGACCGCCGTGGATATCAACGATATACTTGCATATGGCCAGCCCCAGTCCACTTCCGCCTTCACTTCTGGAGCGCGCTTTATCGACGCGGTAAAACCTTTCAAATATCAAAGGTAGATCATTGGAGGGAATGCCGATACCGGTATCTGCGACCGTTACGACGGCCATGGCATCTTCTTTTTGGAGGGTGATGAATATGGATCCACCGGAGGGGGTGTATCGGATGGCATTGCTTAAGATATTGTACATCAACCGCTTCAGGCTCTTTCTATCGCCCTTAATGGTCATCGGGTCGGGTAGAGAAGAATCCAATTGAAGGACCTTCTCCCGGCACAGGATCTCCATATCAGAATAGATATCTCGAATGAATGTTTGTAACGGAATTGTCTCAAAGGTAAATTGCTCATTCCCGGCATCCGCCCGGGCGAGTGTGAGTAATTGATTGATAACGCCGGACATATGGTCAGATTCTTGAGAAATTAATTCCAAGGATCTTTGGTATGCTTCCGGCTTCCTGAGTTTTTGAAGGGCCAGAGTAGATTCTGCTTGAATAATGGCCAGGGGGGCCCGCAGTTCGTGAGAGGCGTCGCTGGTAAACTGCTTCTGACGGTTAAAGGCTTTTTCCAGTCGTCCAATCATCTGGTTCAGGGTATCAGCAAGATGTCCCAGCTCATCTTTGGTCTTAACTATGATTCTCCGGTTTAAGTCATGCTCCTCAATTTCGCGGGCCGCATTGGTAATCTGTTCCACCGGTTTGAAGGCCTTCCCGGCCAGGAAAACCCCGCCGCCGCCAGCGCAGATCAGGGTCAATGGTACGGCGATTAGAAGGATATGTAAAAGCCAGTCCAGGGTCGAGTCTATATCCCTGACAGGTCGGGCCACAACCAGGGCCGATCGCCGGATTTCAAACTCTTCCAGATAGCTTTTGGATCTGCGGAATTTGTCTGGACTAATAAATGGATCATCAGGTGTATAACCTGTCGCATACAACCTAAATTTCCGACCGGGGGATTCTTCAATAGTTACAAATGAGCTTGTTCCGTATATGGCTAGATCGATAACTTGTTTTGATACTGGAACGATCATGCCCTTGTGCGAAATATCCCGCAGAGTTTTCCCGGAATAAAAATAGAATGAGATAAGTTCTTCGACTTCTTCTTGAAATGTGCCGCTGGCGACGATTGAAATCACTTCTCTGAAGTTGCAAATCTGTTTCGCTCGCCTCCGAAGGGATTCGTCGAGGTTGTGATGTAAGATTTGGGAGAGGGATATATACACCCCCCCGGCTAACATTATCAGCAGGATACCCAGTATCATAAGATACCAGAGGGTGAACTTAAATTTTATGCTGTTGATAATATTCTTAATCTTGTTCATAGAGCCCTTATCCTGTATCCTGCTCCCCTGACGGTTTGAATAATGTTTTTGCCCTGCTCGGGATCGATCTTTTGACGAATCCTTCGAATATACACATCCACCAGATTGGATATGCTGTCCAATTCATAATCCCATGCATGCGTTTCAATCATGGTGCGGGTAATGACGGCGTTCGGGTGACGCATCAGGTATTCCAGAATGGCGTATTCTTTGGTTGTTAGATCCACCGGTCGTTGCTTCCAACTGGCTTCCCGAAGCGATGTATTAAGAACCAGGTCTCCGACCTTGAGTTCCAGCGATTTGGATGTACTCTCCCGCCGCAGTAACGCTCGCACCCTGGCCGTCAGCTCCCCAAAAGCAAATGGTTTTATTAAATAGTCGTCTGCCCCTGTATCCAATCCTTTGACCCGATCTTCAACCGTGTCCTTGGCCGTCAACATTAAAATCGGAGTTTTGATGTTCTTCCGGCGAAGGTTTCGGCAAACTTCGATTCCGTTTTTCTTTGGCATCATAATATCTAAAATAATTAGATCATAGGAAGTGGTTTCGGCATAATACTCGCCGTCGTCGCCGTCATATACACAATCAACGGCGTATGAATCTTCTTCAAGCCCCCGTTTCACGACATCACAAAGTTTTTCATCGTCATCAACCACTAAGACTCGCATAGGCCGTCTCCTTCCTGCTTGATAAAACTGTAAATCCGTCCTTCCAAAACCGGAAATCCGTCCGAAAACGACTTAAATCAAAAAGAAGAGTCACCCAAAACCGAAACTGAACAAGCTGCCTGACTTACCGGAGGACCATGCCATAAGCTTGAGAAAATTATATTATGCCTAAATGAACGTCAGATGAACCGGAACCAACTTATTTATTATACTGCTCCAACTTTAGTTTCTTCAGACATAGTTCTTGCTTTTGATCCATTTTTGCTCAAAATAGTCATCGTATACTTATTTTCCGGGCCAATCTTAACATAAGTTTGTCAGAATTTGCTACTTGTTGATGACTTTCAAAAGTCGTGTCTGGCGAAACCATAGTTGGAGCTGTATAGGGGGGTGATGACACATAATTTGGCCTGGTCATAAGCTCAAACAAAGAATGCCTGGGATAGTCCTGGATAAGGCAGTCGATTATCCCCTTTAGGCGGAATCAGGCAACTATATTTTTGGAAATAGGCGATGTGGTAAATTTGTTATCTATGGCATAAACATCAAGGAGGAATGATGAAGAAGTCACTCATTGGAGCAATTGTATTGTCACTGGCATTGGCGGTACCTGCCTTCGCCGCCGGCGATAACGATTCAAGGAAAGGCGCAGGCCCAAGTTTTGAGGAAAAGAAGGCTGAAGATCTGAAACGAAACGAGGAACGAATAGCCAAAAACCAGCAGGAGAAGACCTGCATAGAGGCGGCAAAGAGTCACGATGATCTCCAGGCCTGCAGAGAAAAGTATGCTCCGCCTCGTGGTTCCGGCCAGCAAGGAGGGATTGGAGGGACTGATGGCTCAGGTGGACCTGGCATGATGGGGAGGCCTGACGGAATGGGCCGGAGAGGTCAAGGCAATTCAGATCAAGGAAGTCAAGGCGGTCCAGGTGGCCAAATTCCTCCGCAGGGCCAATAACAGGGTTAGCCCCTTGCGGTTTTGGGTAAGGCGTAGCAAGATGACCATGAGCTACGCCGTCGATATCTGGGCATGGAACACCGGTTCCGTAACTTCTAATGGATACTTCTTCTGTAGCGAGCGAAACGGAACCCACTTAGGGGTTCCTCCCTGCAGGTTTGTATCTCAGAAGGCAGGGTCATGTTGAAACTTTCAATTGAATATAGAAAATCTTGCTATGCCATGCTCGAATCATTGCTGAGTATCATTAAAGACACTCTGGCGTCTGGCGAGACAATGATGATCTCTGGTTTTGGCAAATTTTCAGTCAAACAAAAGAGAGCAAGAAAAGGTCGAAATCCTGTCTCTGGCGAAGAAATACTGTTTTCTAAGAGAAAAATCGTGACCTTCCAATACTCATGGAATCTAAGAGAAAGCTAAATCCTGCTCCCGTCGTTAAGCCGGAGACAAAGTCGAAGACAAAACAGAAAAAGACAACCTCAAAATCTGGCATCCAGAGAGGGTAACCAGTGGCAAAATAGTCCAAGTGTGAAAGGTGTGGGTTTGAAGCCAAGACTTTCGCTGGACTCAAGCTCCATATGCGCAAACATGATCAGGATGGAGAAGAGGATCAACAAGGTATGGATTTTACTGCTACAACACCTGGCGAAGGAACAGAACTCCAACAGCAGAGCAGCCAGTCATCAAAACGAAGAAAGCCCAAAAAAGAGCTACCAGAAGCTGATTGTCTCTCATAATTTTAGAAATCATTGATACCTGGGAACGTGGCTCCAACACTGTCGAGACTCTATCCAAAAAGTATAAGGTCTCAACTGGAGAAGTCAATAGGGTCATCGGTATGCTGAGGAAAGCAGCCATGAAGCCAGAAGGAGAAGCAGCACCGGCTTTTCTTTGTCCTATCACCTTAGAGGAAGTGGTCAGTTCAGCTTTAGCCCATCGGGGAATGAAGCTGCCGAAATAAGTTCTGAACGCGGCCTTCAGGACGGACACCCACCTTGAGGGAGGAAACTGGCAGCAACGCAGCAGAAAGGATAACAACCCCAAAAAGGATGATATAAGAAGGTGCCACGAACTGTATTAATAAATTATATAAACATCTCGTGGCACCTTCCGATGGCAGTTGATCTATATTAGGTTGATCAACTGAGCTTGGCCGGCGTTGTCATTGTGGGGGGATCTTCCCAGCCCCCCAGAGTAGGGCATCATGCACATCAGATTGATGCCTGCTTGTTTCCTGAGAACCATCGTTTGCAGATTCCGTAGTGCTGCCATTGGAAAGATCAGCGCACCACGAACACCAACATAGGTCATGCACTCCAGAAGTCCATGCATTGAAAGAAACGCTCTTCAATGGAGGTATCATTAAGACTCTCGGAGACGTTGGTATCTTCGCCCGGAACAGCAAGGATTTCGGTTTCCATAATCTGTTCATTCCGGGGGGCCAGTCATGAGACTCATATGAAAACGCCATGGCCGTCTTGGATCGGCCTGGAAATTTCTGCCATGAATAACACCGGCCGCCGCCGGGGTCCCCTACTTATGTGTGCCATGATGAGACCCAACCAAATTCCGGAGTCAATAGGTCGTTCTTCTCCGGATGTTCGTTCGCCGAAAATCGAGGATATGGGCTCTGGCTTAATTCAGCCGTCGCGAAAAACTCAGATAATGCAGTAGTCTCTTGTCAGTTCTTCAACATCAACTTTGGCTGCACCCAAAATGATTCCACTGTCTTGACACGATTGTCACACCCTGGCTGTGGAAAGAAATGATTTAGACCATTGCTGGGCGCTGGTTGCGGAAATCTAAGCAGGCGCCCACAACAAGTCTCTGTACCAGGCAAGGAGGAGTATCAGATGGACAGAGCTGAATACCAAGGCAAGGCGGATTCCGGATATGAGGCACCGTTTGACGATTCCTATTGGGTTATCCCGGAGCTTTTCCTGGCCGGCGCATTTCCTGATAAGTGGAAGCTGAGGACCTTGATGGAATTAGATTTCAAACATATAATCGATCTCACTGAAGAAAAAGAAGATTGTTATTTCGGAGATTATGATCTTTACATCGAGGTGTTATCTCGAAACCCGGGTCGCAAGCCAATTCAACATGAGAAGATACCTATAGCGGCCTTTGACACCCCAGATATGGCCACAATGACAATGATTCTTGATAAAATTGATAGTTACATCAATATGAAGGAGAAGGTGTTTGTACACTGCCATGAGGGTATCAGGAGGACCGGGGCAGTTGTGGGGTGCTTCTTGATGAATCATGACTTGGCCAATGAAAATAATGTCTTAAATAAAATAAAACAACTGCGACGGGGTGATTATTATTGATCTCTTTCCCCAGAGACAAGGTCTTGGCGGGAAATTCTAATGTCGTGGAACATCCAGAGGCAGGAATTGACCAGTTTATAGGTCAAATGGGCAGCCAATGAGAGATATATTTTGTGGATGTCAAGACAGACTGGAAAGGTAGCCATATTCAGAGTCAGTTCTGACTACCTTGGGCTTGGGTTATGGGCCACGTAGATAATGCCTCAATGATTCTTCTCCAGGCATACCTTGGGGGGCAACCCATCTGACCCAATCAACCTATACATGTCTTCCTGAATTGACATCCTTGACACTGCCAGCCGGTTGACCTATAGAAGATTCGATTCTCAATGGCTCGGAGTAGCGTGTTTATCAGTTCAAACAATCGGTTATAGTCCTCCCCAGACCTGGAAACGAAGTATCTCTCAAAGGCAGGCTCTTTTGTCTTGAGCAAAACATCGAATCTGATCAGACAGGAGCCATCCGACATGGCTGGATTGAGCTTTGACGACGCATAGGAGTATATCGTGGATTGTAGGTCGTTCTCCAGTCTCAGGGTATTGAACCGTTGGGAGGCCGTCTTCAATTCACCGACAAGGATCGTTCCTTCGCTATCAGCTTCAATCAAATCAAAATATCCAACCAGTTTGATGGGGTGTTCTCCATTATCGCTGCTCGTGTCAGGAATCGGTACAGAGAACGGCATTTCAACGGCGACTATGTGCTGTGGTTCGATTTCGGTGTAGAACAACTTCAGCAAATTAATACCTTGGGTGGTCAGGCCATCAGCCTTCTCTCCCTCCTTGAAGCTGACTGGAATTTCGTTATCCATGAGCCCGTATTCAAACGAATGTCGGAAGAAATCGATCAGATGATCCAAGGGCAACGTCTCTTCTATATCCTTGAGGTAGAGATAATACTGTTCGACCGCCCTGTGGATGGCCTTGCCAAAGACCATGGCGACGGGGCGATGCTCCGGGACTGATCCGTAAACATAGGAATGGGCATATTTCATAGGGCACAGTAAGTAGGTGTTCAACTGTGAATAGGAGAAATGCAGCTCATTCCCGAAGTCGGCTCCCGAAACTTTACCCTGCGTTTGTGATCTCATTTGTGCCTCCCAAATAAGAAGGGGAAGGTAGATTGAATCTGCCCTCTCCATAGGTTATCTATTCCTGTTGCCCTGTCACTTGTTGGTTCGGTTCAGCCGATCGATGAACGAGCTGGCCTCGGAAATCTTCAGGTGGGCCACCTTGACGCCGAAACTCTTGATGCTCTCCTCGTCCAGGGCCTTGCTGTCCTGACCCATATTCTTGCTCAGGGTTATGATGTAATTGAGTTGCCGGTTCGTCAGCCTTGCTTCCTGCTTATCGCTGCGGCTGCTGTTTCCGTCCCCCTTATTGTCGGGAGGATTGCTGCCCTTACTTTCCGACGATTGTCTCTTTCCTTGCAGGTCAGGGCGAGGCGAGCCTCTTACGGCGGATTGATCCTGTCGATCATTATCCCCGTCCCTCTTGTCACATGGTGAGTGAATTCCGTTCCCAGGAGGCGGTTTGGTCGAGGATTCATCTGCCGGGATGTTGGTCATCCCCTCCAGATGGGACACCTCCTCAGCACCACAAAATTCCACACCATATCCGGCAAAGCGCAAGGCACGGGCGATTCCCCTGGTCTCGGCCAATTCGAGGATTGCGACCGCAAGAAATCGATCCCGATCGACTGATGCCACACCGAGTCCAGTGAATTTTCCCTTGGCCGTGGTAACCGTGGCGCTGATGACAGCGAGAGACTGATCATATTGGATGATCTCAGTGGCAATGGAGAGCGTCTGGTTCTCTTCATGGGCCAGCCTGAGGCGACCTCCAATCTTCGGAAATATCGTGTTGATATATCGGCTCTCTCGCTTGTCATAGTGACTCAGTGTCACCAATTCATCGTCATGGAATTGATTTGGATTCTCTTTCCCCATGGGTACTTCTCCTGTGGTGCCTTGGGGGCCACAACAATTTATCAGTTAGGGTATCGGGGGGGATTCGACCTCCCAGATTTCCAATGGTTGTAACTTAATCTACGAATTAACCAATAGGCTGATATGATGATCCAACAGACCAGACCGAAACAACGATCTTATCATTGACTCTTTGCCTCAAGATGCTCCTAATAGATAACGGGTTGGGATACTCCATATTTCGTTGATCTCATGATTCGCGCCGTCTGGTTGCAGGATATTGACCTTTCTCAGGTGCCTTGCCATGCTGAAGAGAAGCCTGTCATCGAAATGCCGAGGTGGTCCGGGGGGAGACGAAGTGTACATCATTGGGAGAGATGATGGTGACCGACCATTGTTCAAAAGAGGAAGATTTTGAAGGGGCTCTCGTCAGCAACTATCTAAAGGGCGGTGGAATTATGAAAGTCGGTTCTCTTTGAATCTGGTGTAATGGTTGGCTTGGTGTTTTATCTCGGCAGTTAGGGCCAATATTTCTCCAGATACAATATAGGCTCCAATAGATGTATTGCCGTTAGCCATAGCGGCTACGTCCCTTGGCGTAAGGGTACCCGAATGACCTGATCCACAGTCAAGCTGACCGCTCTGTATTCTGTTTGCACCTGGCCTGTCAGAAGATGGGGACGGTCCATGTCCAGTTGTTGACAGAATCGTTTAAAGGCCTTGGGGAAGAACACGGTTTCGTAAATAGCGGTCTCGTCCTCAAAGGAGAAAAATTGCATCGGTTCACCCTCGCGGGTGGCCACCTCTTTTCGGGAAATAGGCCAGCCTTTGACTGTGACCCACCGGCCGTTCTTTCCAACCAACTCATCAGCGGAAGTGATGACTTGGCAACAAGTAATAAAATATGATTCATATAGTTTCAGCGGATGGACGGACAGGACAAACCCCAGGGCCTCTATTTCCTGGGCGCATTTCTGGGTTAGAGATATATCCGACAGGGATGGGACCTGGATCTGATTCCTGGACGCGTTCAGATGAAAAGAGGATTGCAGGGAACCAAGAGACTTTGATTTCGTTTCCCGACCCAACCGGCTTTCCACATACCACCTGATCTGGGGTCGATTGAATTCGGGAGCCAAGGAATCCAACGCCCCACTCCTGACCAGTATCGACCCGTTTTCCGAATGGAGCCTGACTCGCTTGATCAAGTCAGCTAACGAGGCAAAGGACCCCTGTTGGTGGCGTTCTTCTAAGATGTTCTCCACGGTTTCTCGCCGAATACCCTTGAGTTGTTGCAGCCCCACCCGAATGGTCCGGTCCCGGCCCAGGTAGGCCCAGTCGCTGGTGTTGATATCGGGTCCTAAGACGGTCAACCCCATCCGGCGGGCCTCTGAGATGTAAGCCGAGGTGGTATAGTATCCACCCTGATTGGAGATCACTGCAGCCATGAATTCCGCCGGATAATGGGCTTTCAAATAGGCGGACTTGAAACTGACCAAAGCATAGGAGGCAGAATGGGGCTTGCAGAAAGAGTAGCCGGCGAATGAGGTGATCATATCCCAGACTTGGGCGGTGACTTCAGCCGACACCCCTCGACCGGCACACCCTTCAAAGAACCGGGTTCGATATTGGACCAGCTTTTCGGTTCCCTTTTTGCTCAAGGCCTTGCGTAATCCATCGGCCTCACCCCAATTAAACCCGGCCATGGCCATGGCCACCTTGACCACATCCTCCTGATAAACCATGATCCCATAGGTCTCGGACAGTAGATCGGTCAGGCTAGGGTGCAGAGGTTTATAAGCCGCTCCACGCAATCTATTAATATACTGATTAATGTATCTATTGGCCGCTGGTCGAATTATGGATGAATGGATGACCAGGTGTTCAAAGTCACCCCGGCGGGTCTTTTGTTGGAGTTGACGCATGGCCGGTGATTCGACATAGAACACGCCCATGGTCTCTCCCCGGCTGAGCAGCTTCAGAGTAGCAGAGTCTTCTAAAGGATTAAACAGGGCGTAGTCTATTTTCCGTCCAGTATTGACCGCCACCGCAGCCAAGGCGTCTCGAATTACGGCCAAAGAGCGATTCCCCAAGAGGTCGATCTTGATCAAACCGGCGTCTTCGGCCTGATCCTTTTCCCACTGGATGATATTGACGCCTTTGGCAGCCCGTTGCAAGGGCACGTATCTGGAGATGTGGTCCGGAGCCAGAATAACGCCCCCACAATGGACGGACAGGTGACGAGGAATGGACTCCAATTGCGCGGCTAGTCGAAGGATCTCAGGCCAAGGCTGGGGTAAGGAGAAGTCTTGAAATTTAGGATGGGTTTCGATGCGCTGATCGATCCGATGAACGCCGACCCAGCCCAGGCGTTTGGTCACCTGGTTAATCTGGGCGGAAGGTATTCCATAGATTTTGGCCACTTCACGCACCGCCCCACGGGCTTGGAATCCGATATGGTTGGCCACCATAGCCATCCGGTCTGAACCATAATGTTCCCTTATTTCGGCTAACAGCCCATCCCGCTCATCCCAGGGAAAATCCACATCGATATCCGGAAAATCATTCCGATGGGGATTCAAGAACCGGCCAAACAAGAGATTGTGCCGGATGGGGTCCACATGGGTGATGCCCAACACGTAACTGACCAGACTGGCCGCCGCACTGCCCCGACCGCAATGGATCAGGCGGCGTTTGACAATATCGGCCACGATCAGGAAATAATCTACAAATCCTTTGGATTGGATCAGGTTCATTTCTTCGGTCAGCCGGTTCTCAATGGTCGGGTTAGAACGACCGTAACGCCAGATGATTCCCTTCCGGCACATGGCCCGGAGCCGACTGAAATGATCCTCCGGCTGGTCATCAAAGCTGGGGAAAACCGGCTTAAAATGATCCCATTGGGTGTACAGATCCCCGGCTAACTTGACTGTATTGGCCAGGGCTTCCGGGCAATAAGGGAAATGAGCTTATATCTCCTTTTCCGGTTGGAGCCATTGTCCGGGACTGACTGTTTCCGCAGGTGGTAAAGTGCTTAAGGTCTTGTTTAGGTCAATGGCCCGGACCAATCGGTGCAGGGGGTAGTCATCGGGCTGGGCGAAATAGACCGCATTGGTGGCCACCGCCGGTAGACCCAAGTCTCGGGACAGATGCCAGGCCCGACGGCCGACGGGACCAGGGACTACCTCCACCCAGCAGTCCGCTCGGGATCGCACGGCCTGCAACATCTCGGGATCATTGCTTAAGACAGCCAGATGCTCATGGCAAACGGGTAATTCCACCTTGAGGGAGAAATCTGCGGTTAGATGCCGCCGGGTGATCAAGTCCGAAAGGATCTCATAACCGGTCAAGGTCTTGATCAAAATCACCGCCGCCTCGGACGCCGTCTGGAGATATGCCCCGACCAGCGGGGTCAACCGAAGGGCTTTGGCAGCAGCCACGAAATTGATCAGACCGTAAAATCCGTTGGTGTCGGTCAAGGCGAGGTGAGTGGCTCCATTGGCGACGGCAGTCCGGCAGAGTTCGGCCACGGAGCTGACGCCCTGCATCAAGGAATAACAAGAATGAACATGTAAGTGGATAAAGGACATGGTTGCTCATGGCTCGGTTATATGGTCCGTCCCCAATTGAGAGCCTGCGACCCGAACCGGGTTCTGATCGTGTCCACGGCCTTCTGTAATTGCTCATCCCGGCGCAGATCGGTTTCTTCCCAGGGAAAGAGCGAGAGCTGGCGAACCGGCATAGTCAAGTCCCAGATGATCAAGATCAGACGGCGGACGGCCATTCGTCTCTGCAGGAGATGATCCAGAGCCGGCAGCAGTGATTGAAACAGCATCAGATCAAGATTGGATTTATTTTTGTGGAACCGGTCCCGGTGGTGGCCGATCCGGCCGTCGGCGTAGCGCCATTCCAGATCGAACCAGCCGGGATAACGGTTATGCCGACGGAGGGTCCATCCCGCTTCCTCCACCAGTCGAAACAAGGCGGCTGATAATGCTTCCTTGTCGATCTCATCTTTATCCAAATTGCGGACAAAACGGAGTTGAGAGGCGACCTGGAACGGCACGACCGGGGATGTGTCTTCCCCGTGGGCCAGCCGGGCCAATCTAGCGCCTTGTTGACCAAACACCCCGGTCAGCGTATCCACCTTTAAGGCGGCCAGTTGTTCCACCCGCTGGATATTGAAATCCGTTAAGGCGGCCATGGGCTTGGGACCGATCCCCGGCAGGCTGGCCACTGGTAGAGGATCAAGGAAGGTTGGCTCCCCGCCGGGAAAGATGCGACATAATTCACCCGGAGACATAAACTGAGCCGCCACCTGGCTGATCAATTTATTGGCCGCCAATCCCAACCTGCCGCGTAATTGCCGCCGTGTCCACAACTCCCGTTCCAAACGGCAAACAGCATCGGCCGCATGACCCCATAACCGCTGCGTTCCGCTGAAATCGACAAAATAGCGTCCCGGTGTGGTTCCTTCCACCAGCGGTGAGAATTGGTTGAGGTCCTTGAGTATTTCCAGGTGCTGATTTTTATAGAAGAATAGATCTGGTGGGGTGGTTATCAGGCGCCGACACCGTTGCCGAGCCAGGCTGACCGGCATCCCTTCATAAATTCCTTCCTGGCGAGCTTGGTGATTGACGCCTTGGATGACAGACCGGGTATTCTGTTCGGCGATGGCCACCGGTTTGCCTTTAAGCTCGGGCTGCCGCAATTCTTCTATCGACATAGCGAAATCAGGCAGGTGTACATGAGCGATATACCGGATCATGAGAACCTCTGACTTTGATCATTAAGAATTGTGGTGGTATGGGCTGGAAAATGGAGCCCGGTAATGGCGCAATAACCCAACCACTAGTCCAATAATGGCCACGTCTTCTTCGGATTTGAACAGAGGTTTCATTTTAGTGTTGGCCGGTCTTAGTTCGATTTGACTGCCCTGGCGGTAATATTTCTTAACCGTGGCCTCGCCAACCACCATGGCCACCACTGTTTGCCCGTTGTCGGCGTGATTTTGTTTGGTGATGATCAAGACATCACCGTCCTTGATGCCTTCATCGATCATGGATTCCCCCCGGACCTTAAGTGCGAAGTTTAGCCCACCCCCGAGAAATGTTTCCGGCACTTCAATGGACTCCGGAATTTCCGGGGCCTCAATCGGTGTCCCGGCGGCTACCACCCCCAGAAAGGGAATGGACACCGCACCCAGCTTAAGAGGGACCAGTTCCAAGACGCGCTTTTGGTTGCCCCAGGGACTGGCCAAGTAACCGCGGCGTTCCAGTTGTTTCAGATGTTTGTAAACTGAGTTCAATGACTTATACCCAAAATTCCGTCTTATTTCTTCATATGAGGGGGTGTATTCATGCTGCTTGATGTAATCTTGCAAGAAGCGATAGACACGTTCCTGAGCCGGGGTGAGCCCTTGGGGGGATTGGTCCATGGTCAATCCTCCATAATTATTGGCTGTCATGTTTATTAATAACAAACCTGTTTGGTTAAGCTGACCTGGTTATGTTGAACGTAATCAGCTTGAGGCTGCTGTTGGTATCTAATCGCACTATAGGTGAATAAAAGGTGAAAGTCAAGCAGAGAGCTTTCCGGAGGGAGTTAGGCGAAGCGGAGGTCGGCAAAATATATCAGGCGGGATCGGATAAGCTGTCGAGAAATCCCTTTGACAGGAGTTGGGCGATGATCGGGGCGTTGCCTCCAGCGCGATTGTTGACGGCGACATTGACATGGCAGCCCTGGTCAATGGCCGAGCGCATGATGGCCGCCGTATCGTCAAGCATCCGAGAGCTGAGCAGGCCATCAATCATCTTATCAAACGGAAAAGTCTTCAGGTAGGCGTCTTCATATTTCATTTTCGGCGGGGTCAGCAACTGGATGAGGCATTGTCCCTCGAAATTAAGAAATCGACTCCCGCCCAGGGCAAACTGTCGAGAAAGCGGAGGCACCAGGTCCAATGGGACAGCACCTGGCCCAGACCGTGCTTTGCCAAGAGATCGAAGTAGGCCGGAGACAGAAACGATTCCGTCCTGACTTCCAAATGATATCGATCATCCGGGGGAACTTGGGTGAAGAAATCATCGAGTCGGGCGCAGAATTCTCCTGCCGAAGATCGTTCCTTTTGGGTCTGGTACTCCTGTTCAAAGATAAATCCCTGCAGGTGCTTTCCCAGCACATCAACCGCCGGCCGATAAAACCGGCGAATAAACATGTCTGGGTTTAGGTAATCGGGGTTATCGATGTATTTCCCAGCTCGTCAAAATTTCCGAGCAAAGACGGCTTGGGGAACCTTGAGCAGTAAGCGGTCGCCAGGGGCAAGATACTCTTTGTATAGATTGAGCGTCCGGAAAGTAGGAGAGGGCTGGTCATGTAGGTCGGCCAGCCAGCCATAGAAGGTGAAATCCACTTCCAGGACGGAGAAATGCTTAAAGTACTCAGCCGCACTGGATATGGGCAAGACCCGCTCGATCAGTGATTGGCCGCCAATTTTCTTGGTCCGGCTGGTGATTTGGGATTGATACCGTGCTTCAGAGTAAATCTGGCCCAGCCAACCGGCATACCTGTCACTGGCCGTTCCTAGTGAGACTCCGGGGTTCAGATCACAGAATATAAATCCGTCGATCTGAGATTGCTGTGTGTCAGGCATGAGTGAATTCCGTTGCCTAATACTGGATGTCCGTGAGTTGAGGATAGAAAGTTATTATAGTCATCCGAACATGAAACCTAACATTTCATTCTAGGTGTTTCGGTCGCCGCACCTGACGTGATCGACTAGCAATAAAGGGAATTGGTTCCAGTTTGGCCATGGTGAGGCATTATCAAAATGTTAGAAATCAAAATCGGATGACTATAATGCTCGCATTCTACATCGAAAAGTGTGTAACAGCCGGGATGTGTTAAACTCCGTTGAGCGAATTAGCAGGCTGGGAATGGGACGATTAAAGGGCATAGGAATTTATCGATTCAATTTGAATACTCACCCGTGCTTACCGGGTGTATAATTCAGAGAAGTTAGCCGCTCGCGGATGGAGCAAATTCACCAGGGGTACCAGCCCCCCCCAAAAAAATATATAGCTCCTTTTATATGGCTATATTATGAATTAGTCCACTAAACACCCAAAACGCTTCGGATCAGCTTTGCTAGTTGCCTTCTTTCCAATGGTTTCATGATGAGCGCCTTAATTCCCAGCTCTTTTGCGGTCTCTTCCGTTACTTTTTTGTTGAATCCCGTGCAGAGAATGACTGGGATATCGGGCCGGACTTGGAGTATCTCTCTGGCCAATTCAATTCCTGTCAATCCGGGCATAGTATAGTCTGTGATGACCAAATCAAACTCTTGAGGGCGGGATCTGAACAAATCGAGAGCATCAAGGGCGCTTGTTTTCGTCGTTACCTGGTACCCCAACTTCTTGAGCATCCTGGAGCCCATATCCACCAACATCTGTTCATCATCAACCAGGAGTATATTCCCCGAGCCCCTGGGCGAAGCTTCTAACATGGCAATCGATGCCGTGGACTCAACAACCGCCCTCGGCAGGTAGACGTCAAAGACACTCCCTTTACCAGGTTCACTCCTGACAACTATTTCTCCGCCGTGCCTCTTTATTATCCCATGCACAACGGCCAAACCTAATCCAGTACCCTTTCCCACTTCCTTAGTGGTGAAATAGGGTTCAAAAATGCGCTGTATAGTCTCCCCGCCTATCCCATGGCCAGTATCAGAAACACATAATTTTAGATATGGTCCCGGTTTAAAATTTGATGAAATTGGAAAAGAATTTAGGTCGGACTTCCCAAGATGCACCCTGGTCAGAGAAACATCGAGTACGCCTTTGTCTTCCATCGCATGAGCTGCATTTGTGCAGAGATTGACAATGACTTGATGGATTTGAGTTGCATCGACCACTGATACTCCCTTCTCCAGATTCTGCCTGATCTCTATCGTGGATGGGAGCGATGCCCTTAGTAACTTAAGAGCTTCCTTTACAATAGTGCTGATATCAATGCCGGTCATGGGTTGCTCCTGCCCCATGCGACTGAAGGCTAGGATCTGCCTTACCAGATTCCTAGCTCGATGAGCAGCGGTAAGCACCTGCCCGAGATCATGGCGCAGAGCCTCTGATTCGTGCATGTCTTCCAAAACCATTTCGGTATAACCTATGATCGGTGATAGTATGTTATTGAAATCGTGAGCAATACCTCCAGCCAGAGTGCCTATGGCCTCAAGCTTTTGAGCTTCACGAAGCTGAGCCTCAAGCTTCTTGGTTTGGGTTACATTCCGCCCAAGCCGCAATATCTTGGTTATCTTTTTGGAATCATCGTTAATGGGGATCAGTCTATATTCCCATGTTTCATTATCTCGAGAGATAATAAATTCATTTGGTTTCCCAGACTCAAGGACAGTATGAAGTGGGCAACTCTCGCAAGGCGCACGTCGCATCAATTGGGCTTTGTAGCAATATTCTCCCTCGGTATAGGTCTCCTTTGCCTTCATTGTCTCCACGGCCTTCTGATTGGCCCAGATTATTCTCTTGTCGGCTGAAATTATTGAAATCGCATCTGGAATAGACTCCAAGACAGTTTTGAACTCGTGAGAGAGCGCTCTGTACCTTGCCTCACTCTCCTGTAATGCCTCTCTATCCAGTCTTCGCTCCGTGATATCCTGGGCGATACCGGCAGTTCCCGTCACTTTCCCTTGCTCAGTCAGGATGGGTGTCTTGAAGGTCATGAACCAACGCATCTCTGTTCCAATTACGACCTGTTCCTCCACCTGCAATTTTTGGCCGGAAGAAATGGCCTGGACGTCATCGGTGCGATAAATTTCTGCAAACTCCAACGGCCAGACATCCTGGTCGGTTTTTCCGATCACATCTTCAACCCCACGTCCGCATGCTTTGGCAAACGCCTCGTTTACCATCTCAAACCTGCCCTCACAATCCTTAAGCCAGGCAAGCATGGGTAGGTTGTCGAGGAAAGTTTGGAGCCGCCTGTGCGCAAAGGCCTGTATTTGTTCCGCCATATTTCTTTCCGTCACATCGCGAGCAATACCGATAAGTCCCGCTATTTCGCCGGATTCATCACGAAACGGGGTTGTAATGGTCTCTGCCAGAATGGACCGCCCATCAACAAGTTTAATCCACTTATCATTCTTTATTGGCTTACCGGCAACAATCGTTTCCCTGTCCCTCTGACGGAAAAATTCCGCCAAGGCCATATCTTTTATGATATCAACGTCTGTTCGACCAATAATACGTTCTTTAGGAAGGCCTATGAAGGCACTGGCGAAGAAATCGTTACAGCCTATATAGACACTATCCCGGTTCTTGAAGAAAATTGGCTCGGGAATGGCGTCGATCATGGTCTGAAGAAAGACCCTATCGGCATCAAGCGTTCGGTTTAGACGGTGAATACCCACAAAGCGCCAGATAAGAAGAGCTAACAAGACAAGCGCAGAACAACCGCCTGAAGCAATGAGGACCCTCCCGACCGTCCACCAGGGTTCTGGTTTTCCGATCCAGCGTTCGTAGATTTGTCTTTGCTCCGTATCGTTCTCAAAGGATTCGATAGCATTATCCAATAGGTCCCGTATGGTCTTGCTGCCGGGACGTAAAGCGATGGAGCGCAACACCTCAAAGGCAGGTGGGGTTATAACCCGGACCTTCTCTCTCATGCCGGCCGCGCCTGCTAGTTTGAGTAAATTTTCCGTGGTGGTCATAATCAGGTCGATCTGGCCGGTCAAGAGGTCCATGAGAAGATGCTGCATTTTGGGGTAGGAAATGACTAATAAATCTCGGTTCTCTTTAAGCTTCTCATGGGCAGTGCTTCCTTTGATTACTCCTACCTTCTTGCCGGGGGCCGGGCCTATGGTTGAAACATCGGAAGCACGGGCTATATAGTTCACCTGAAAGGTATCAAGTGTTCGAGTAAAGATGAAACGTTGCTTTGTCCTATCATTGATGGCCCTGAAGGGAATGAGGTCAGCCTGTCCAGTGAGGAGAATATCTTCTATCTCATCCCATGGTTCACCAAACCGGTATTCCACGCGCAATCCGGCCCTTTTAGCCAGTTCATTCATCACGTCAACTGCCAGTCCGTTTGGTTTCCCGTCCTTTGGATCACGGAAATATGTAGGGGGAAAATCGGATGGTATCACAGCCACTACTGTTTGCAGGTCTTTTCCTCCGGGATCGGCAGCAAGACTGACTGTAGGTACGAACAAAGGTGCCAAGCTTAGCGCTACAACCCAAAGAAGGATAGAGAACTTTCGTCCGGAAGGGCTATTCTTATTCTTCATAGTACTACCTTATTGACCTTGTTGTGATGGAGCGCAAACTCCTTGTTGATATGTTGCAGCAAGCGCCTTTTTCAAATCAGACAACTGGTAAGGCTTATGTAGAAACGCTTGTGGTCTTTCTACGTGCTTTTCCTGCATAATTTGTCCTTCGTCGTAACCGCTAGCCAGGATTACCGGAATGCTCGGCCGCAGCGCCCTGAGTTCGCTAAGGTTTGCCATCCGTTCATCCCAGGCATACTTAGATCCAATAGAACCAGGCGGATTTCTTCTTTGTGAGAGCGGAAGGTTCTTACAGCTTCTAATCCGTCGTCGGCGGTTATCACCTTATAGCCAAATCGTCGTTCTAACAATGTCTGGTCATATCACCAACTAGTGGCTCGTCATCGACCACAAGGACCATCCCGCTTCCATCAATCTGCACCTCATCTAGTATTTAATCGCTGTGAGGCTGTTCCTTCGATTCCGGCATTGGAAAATACACCCTAAACATAGCACCTTGGGCCGGTCGACTTTCGACAGTTATAGCCCCTTCGCAGGCTCTAACGAGCCCAAGAACGACGGAAAGCCCCAATCCACGTCCTGTAAACCTGGTAGTAAAGAACGGGTCAAATATCTTCTCGATAATTGCATCATCCAAACCGGGACCGGTATCGATGACCGAAAGACAACTGTAGCATTTCTCCTTTGGCGTCCAGTCTATTGGGAAAAATTTCGAGTTCCTGATTTTATCTGAGGTCACCACTCCTACGGTCAAGGTGATGTGGCCTTCCGCTTTCCCAATGGCTTCCACTGCGTTAGACACCAGGTTCGTCAAGATTTGCTTTATGTCCACGGCATCCGCCTGGATGATCGGTCCTTGGGATGGGAGGTCGCTTTTTAGGTGTACATTCACTGGCATGGATGAACAGATAAAGCCTTCAGCCTCTTCCACGGCTTCCGAAAGATCAATTGCCCTTTTCTTCCCGACGGCCTGACCAAGGTAGGTGAGCATGAATCGGCTGATTTCAGCGGCTTTTCTGGAAGCCTTCATGGCTTGGGCAATGCATGTGTGAGAGTCAGTCCCTTCAAGCAATTCATCCATGGCAAGCTCCAGATTGCCAATTACGACTCCCAGCATGTTGTTGAAATTATGTGCAATAGAGCCAGCCATCCGGCCCAGACTTTCGGCCTTTTGGGCCTGCTGCAATCGATGTTCCAGTTCCGCTCTTTCAGCATCCGCACGTTTTTCGTCCGTAATGTCTTGCACTGTCCCAGTCCAGACAATGTCACCATTCTCCAATCTTTTTGGCAGGGATTCAATGTGCATGAACCGGACATGATCCTTGATGACGAATCTGCCCTCCCACAGAAACAGTTCCAGTTTTTTCCTTGCTTCTTCATTGGCCTCCACGAAATGTTGAATTTCTTCAGGATGTACGAGGTCAAAAGCCACCTTTGAATCTCGCAATGCATCTTCGCACTGAAGATCCAAAATTTCGCACCAACGAGGACTTACATAATCGAAAACCATATGGCCCTCAGACATCATTCTGAATTTATATATGCCGACCGGAACCCTGGCTACCATTTCGTCATAGGCGCGTTTACTATCTTGTAATGCCTTCTCCGCCTGCCTCCGGTCCGTGATGTCGTGGATAATCGAATAAAGTAGGGTCCGTCCCTTTATTTCAATCGGTCCGGAGTGGACCTCCACGTCTCGTATGTCACCCGTGGCCACGCGGTGGCAAAAAATGAAGTAGTTTCGTCTTTCTGCTCTAGCCAGTTCCATTTCCGTCTGGACTTGCTCACGCGGAAGCATGTTGATATCCGTAATCCGCATAGTCAGAAATTGATCTCGCGTGTAGCCGTAAAAATTACAGGCAGCCGGATTAGCGTCCACCAAGAGTCCTGTTCCCGGCTCGATCAACAACATTACAGCGCGGTTCTTTTCAAACATACTTCTGTAACGCCCTTCACTCTCACGTAACGCTTCTTCGATTCGTTTTCGCTCCGTTATGTCACGAATAGATTCTATCCCTCCAGTTACGTTGCCCAGGCTGTCTCGCAATACGGAACTCGTTGCCGACAGATATGCACCTTTGCCCTCAAATACCTCCGGAACAAATGATTCACCCAAGAAACTGTCACCCTCTCTTTGGATGAGATCGTATTCCTCGATCTGCAACTCGGGATATGAGGCAATAGACAAGGCAACATCAATAAGTAAGGGCCTTCGGTCGCCGTAAAAGGGAAGGGCGTACTCGTATTCTCCCTTATGGAGCATATCGGCCTTCAAAACACCGGTCATCTTTTCAATGGCCCTGTTCCAGTGGGTGACGTGTCCATTGGTGTCGATCACAAATGTGGCATCAGGGAAAAATTCAATGATTTCATCAAGGCGTTTGTGGGCCTCCAGCGCGGCCTCTTCAGCCCTTTGGCGCTGGCTAATATCACGAGCTAAACCAAACATCACTTTTCTTCCCTGCCAAGTATAAGGACCTCCCACAATTTCTACAGGAAAGACTATTCCATCTTTTCTCTTATGAAATCTCATCGGAATATATATGGTTCCCTCAGAGAGTATCTGCTGGATGGTGCTATCAGATTCCTGGTGTTGCACGGTGATGTCGTGAATGGTCATGCCGCCCATGAGTTCATCCCGGCTGTAACCGTAGAGCTTCACATAAGCGTCGTTGACATCCAAAAATTTTGACGTCTCCAAATCTAAAATATAAATCGCATAGAGTTCATTGTGGAAAAGAACCCGGTATTTTTCCTCGCTCTCCCGTAATGCCGCCTCAGACTGTCTACGCTCGGTAAGGTCACGGGCTGAAGCATAGAGGTATGAACGGCCCTGTAGCAACACCCCGACTCCGCTGATTTCAACATTGCGAATGTGTCCATCCTTTCTGCGATGCCTCGTTTCAAACACAGCGTTGAAGGTGATCAATTCGCGAATCTTCTCCACGAGCTCCTCACGAGACCATTGCACGTCCCAGTCAGCTACATTAAGTTGTAGTATCTCTTCACGCGAATAGCCCAGCATATTGCAGAATGCATCGTTGGCCTCCACGACGTTACCCTGTTCGTCTAAGACGTGGATGCCGTCACCGGCATTTCTTAAGAGTGTTTGATTGCGTATAGCCAATGCAGCGGCAGATTCCTCGGCTTGCTTGCGGTCGCTGATGTTTGAATGTGAAATGACAAGACCGCCCCTATGTCCTCGCATAACAGCGACGTTCATCTGAAACCAGCGATGGTTATCGGGCGAGTGGCAGGGATATTCAAGGCTAAAAAATTGTTGTTCGCCATTTAGAACGGCACTAATACCAATGAATGCAGCTTGTGCACCTTCATCATCAACTCTACCAATGCTCTCCTTGCAGAAAGCCAAATACTGGGCGCCGATATATGGCATGGTCGCGCCATTCTCTATCGCAAATTGCTGCCAGGACTTATTCACGGAGATAATGTTCCCTTTCAAATCCAGTACACATATAATATCTTGAAGAGAATCAATTATATCCTTCGTAAATTCTTCACTTTCTCTCAACTCAACGGTCAACTGATTGGCGATCTTGCGTGCATTGAAACTTGTATTGATAAGGGAACGGATGAGTGAAAACAGCAAAAAGCTGATAGCCATTCCACCGGCAAGAATGAGCCAAACTCTACTGTATTCGATCGAAAATAATCCCCCCCCTTCTTGAGAGAAGTGTAGGGTCCAGGTTCGACCTTTGAAATTGATTAGGGCCTGCATGGTAACCATAGACTGTGGCTCAAATGCTTTGCTACCAGTTGCTTTGCTGTCATAGAGTAGGGTATCGTGCGATAGGCTTTCGCCATCGTATACCTGCAGGCGGATACTCTTACCTTCATGCAAAGTCCATCCTCCCAGGATACCGTGCATGAGATCGTTCATCCGGTAGGGACTGTAAACCCAACCCTGAAGGGCTGCCCGACGTTGTTCTACGGTATCAGTGGGCATACCTCTTCGGTATACCGGGACATACATCAAGGTCCCTGTCTGAACATCTGTCTCAGTTTCTTGCACCAACCGGACCTTTCTGGTGAGGGCAGCGGTATCATGGTCCCTTGACTGTTCCATTGCGGACCTGCGAACCGACTCTGAGAACATGTCGTAGCCGAAGGCGCGAAGGTTCCGGCCAGAAAAAGGTTCCAGATAGATTATGGAAGTGTATATATCCCGCTCGCCATCAGGCCACAGCCGGTAATTGGGAAAGCCTTCGAGGCGAATCTCCTGAATGTGCTGAGCCAGACGCTCCGAGGGGATCAGCAGGGCAAAGCCGACGCCCTGTATGCCAGGGCACTGCCCCTCTACATGCAACCGTTTGATGAACGTGCGCCATTTCTCACGAGTGACCGTATCCAAGGCATCGAAAAATGCCGCTCCACTTCGCAAGATATGTTCGTGGTTATCGAGTCTGTCATTGATCCTGGCCCGGATCTCATCGCAGGCGAAGGCGAACTGCCTCTTCGCCAAGGCCTCCACGGTTGCCTTCATATAGAAGGCGCCAATAGCAGTGGCAATCAGGCATACCAACAGCACGGCCAAGGCTAACCATACTCCATGGCGAACAGCGGGTTGAGGTGGGGCCGTTGCTGAATCACTAGACTGGTTCATTAGGACTTCTCCGAAGTTTGTCATTTCAAGGATAAACTATCCCAGTTAAGATATTTTTTTGTGGAGATTCTTGATGTTGGTCCCAGGAAGATTGCAATTAATGTCGGTAAGACGACCCTAAGGTCACAGCCAAATCTACTGGCCAGTCAACTTAGGTGACTGATGCGACCAGATAGCATAGAGAGTTGCCGGGCAAGGAAATAGAAAATTTGATTAACTTATTCCAATAGATATAACTTTTGGAACGGCTTTTATCGTTCGTCCATTGCTCAATGGTTTCATGGTAAGCTACTCCCCCCTGGCTAATCCTTCCATAATTGTTTCTATAACCTAAAAACCTTAAATCTACAATTGGCTTTCTCTGAAAGCGTCGGGGTTTCACTGATATTTCTTATGGCTGTATCTTGAAATATCTACGATACAGGGCCATGTTATATTGAACTGTTACCGATTCCATCCTCTCTACCGAACAGAGTTGACAATCCTCGCCATCCGGTCAATTTGGTTGGCCCTACCTTTGGTCAAATGACCGGACCTTAGGGTGGCCAATGACTGCATCCTAATACGCCGAATATGCTTAATTATCATATTTCCAGATAAATTTTTCAGCACATCATCATGAAGACAAAGTGATGACCAACTACTCATTTTGTCTTTCTCTCCTGTCAACCAACGAAATTTAAGGCTGCTCTTTCCGTTATCTAGAGGGCACATCCCAGCAATCAGCAAGTGCCCCTGGGGTGCAAAAATAGCGGGGGACCGCCTGCCCATTTGATTGAACAATCGCAAACCGAATCATTGGGTATTAAATCAATGGGGTGCTGGAATTGGCTTATAAATAGGGGTGCCCATTATCGGCCAACTGGGCCAAGTTAAATCTCACTTGTGCTCTGTATGCGGTAAAATTGTCCTTGGAGATAGTTATGACTTTTAAAGAACATTGCGCCGAATCCACAAAGCTGTTTGGCCTGGCATACGAGGAAGTCCACCGTTGGTTGGACGAGTTTATGAATTCCCAGGAATATGGGATGCGGCATAGGAAGAAGAGACATCACGAGGCCGGGATAAGGCAGGTGATCACCCTATTTGGTGAACTGTCAGGACCGGTGGCCCGTCAGCATATTATCTCCGACCTGAAGCAGGAAGGCTGGACCGAACAAGACCCATTCCCCAAAGACGAGGATGATTTCGTCAAGATTGGGTTCTTCTGACCGCGGGATAATGCCCTGCCACAGCAAGGCCTGGTCTTGGTCTATATTCAACAATCACGAAAGGAGGGGTATCAAAATGGAAATATTAAGGGTCAATGACGTAAGCGTGGCGGCACAACCGGCCATGGCCATAGAATTTCCCACGCTGGAGCAGGTGCGGCTTTCCGATCATTACTTTACGGAACCGAGTTCAGTGAAGTTGGTCCATTACATCCCGATCAAGAAACCGACCAGATATGAATACCTCACGGTGTGGGACCGTGACGATATGATCCTCCGGGTCCTCATCTTGGATATGAAGGACGATTCAGGGATACACCTGGTGTCCCCCAGCTTATCGCCGACTCTGGAGGGATTAGCCAAGCCCACCGCCTTGTTCTTGTCTGTCAATCGGGCGGGAGATCATTTCCTTTGGCCCGTTCAGCTTCCTGGGCCGGATGGTCGGTGGAATCCTTGGCACCAGTCGGCCATGGAGGCGGTCAATCTGGCTAAGACAAATTGGGTCCGGGTTCAGGCGAACCTGAGTCTCGGGGCATATGATATCTACAGGGCCACAGCAAGCATTCCGGACCCTGAATGGCCGGATATCACTCTTGATGAAATCCTGAAGATGGCTTTCCGGGATCGGTTTATCAATTCCCTTGAACACCCCATCTTGAAACGGTTGCGGGGCGAAATCTAATGACCGGGTGGGCTGGCTGCTTTGATGAGATTTGGGCGGTGGACTTTGAATTCCATTGCCCGCCGGGTGAGCGACCTCAACCGATTTGTCTGGTGGCTCAGGAAATCTACTCAGGGCGGATTGTCCGGCTATGGGAGGATGATTTAGTCCAGATGAAGGGGTCACCATTTCCTGCTGGAGATAAATCCCTGTTCGTGGCCTTCTATGCCTCGGCGGAGTTTGGCTGTTACCTGGCATTGGGGTGGGCCATGCCGGTTTGGGTCCTAGACCTATTTGTAGAGTTCCGCTGCTTAACTAATGGTCGTGTCCTCCCGTATGGCTTCAGCCTGTTGGGGGCGGCCCTACACTTCGGATTACCAGAGACAGAGGCAGCAACAAAGGAAGATATGCGTGGTCTGGCCATCCGGGGCGGCCCATTCTCAGAAGAGGAGAAAGTCGATCTGCTGAATTATTGTGAGGCGGATGTCCACATCACCGCAGAGTTATTCCATAAAATGGTCGGGCTGATCGACTGGTCCAGGGCCTTGTGGCGGGGGCGGTACATGAAGGCAGTGGCCAGGATGGAATACTTTGGTGTTCCCATAGATACAGCGTTGTTGAGTTTGCTTAAGGCTAGGTGGCCGGACATTCAAACAAACTTGATCCAGGAGATTGACGTTGATTATGGCGTATATGAGGGCCGGACATTCAAGATTGACCGGTTTGAGGCATGGCTTTCCAAGAAGGGTATTACCTGGCCCCGGTTGCCGTCCGGCAGGCTCGATTTGTCAGATGATACCTTCCGGGAAATGGCCAGGTCTCACTATCGGGTGGCACCATTGCGGGAGCTGAGATCGTCGCTGGGGCAGATGAGGCTAAATGACCTTGCCGTGGGTGCAGATAGGAGGAACCGGACCCTATTGTCGCCTTTCCGGTCCAAGACGGGGCGGAATCAACCAAGCAACAGTAAATTCATCTTCGGCCCATCGACCTGGCTTCGGTCCCTGATCAAGCCTGAGCCGGATCATGGCCTAGCCTATGTTGATTGGTGTCAACAGGAATTTGGAATTGCAGCTTATCTCTCCGGTGACCCGAACATGATCAAATCCTATGAAAGCGGAGATCCCTACCTTGAATTCGCCAAGTTGACCGGAGGTGTTACACTGGATGGAACGAAAGAGAGTCATCCCCGAGAGCGGGATTTGTTCAAGGCATGCATCCTTGGTGTCCAATACGGCATGGGATCCAAATCCCTGGGGTTCCGGATCGGGATGTCGCCTTGTTATGCTGAAGAACTAATCCGGATGCACCGGAGAGTGTTCAGCATCTTCTGGATCTGGTCCGATAATCTGTTGGAATTTGCCTTGATCCAGATGAAAATTAAGACTGTCTTCGGTTGGGAATATAGAATCACCGGAAAACCAAATCCCAGGTCAATCAGAAATTTCCCTATTCAGGCAAATGGAGCTGAGATGCTGCGGTTAGCCTGTGTCTTCATCACCGAAATGGGTATTGAACTCTGTGCTCCAGTCCACGATGCCGTCCTTATACATTTCCCGCTGGACAAAGAACAGCAGATTATTTCTGCAACACAACAAGCCATGAGTGATGCCTCGGCGGCGGTGTTGGGTGGCTATAGGCTGCGGCCAGACGTCAGCTTGGTCAGATATCCCGGCCGATATCAAGATGACCGTGGCGCCAAGATGTGGGAAACCGTGATGAGGATTATAACTGACCGCAACGTGTCATGAGATAAGCCTGAGACCCAGTATCCCCCGGCACCCCTACCAGGTATTCTGTCGCAACATAGGGGTGCGGTAGAATACCGACTATCTATCTTTTTATAGAGTCTCTTCTTAATGTTATCGGATAAATTAAATGTTCTTGGTCCAGATGATTCCAAGATATAGTCCGGGGGGGATTGGATGAAAGGCAGAAGGACAGAATCAGATGAACCACATATCCGCCCCTTGCCTAGCTCTATCCTGCCTCATGGCGCGACAGATAAAGCATAAGATTCCCCCCCCAACCAAGGAGATTATCAATGATGGCAATTGAATCATGGAGGTTACCGGAAGAGAAGGTTGATGGTACGCCATATTTGAGCAAGGTTCTCCCGGTCACCCAGACCCAAGGTTTCATAAAGGGGCCTATTCCGCTATCCTGGGTGAAGGAGGTTTATAAAACTATTCCCAAGAGCGGAGCGAATATTATCCTGCTGTTGTTCTATTTGAGAGGGCTTAACCAGAATAGGCCCTTCAAAATAACCCGTGAACGAGCAAGACAATTCGGGTTATCCCGCTGGTCTTTGAGCAGGAGCCTCCGGACTCTGGCACAAGCCAAGTTAATCACGGTTGAACGGCTGCCCGGACAAGCTCCATTGGTGTATGTCTGTGTATGAGTCTAAGATAACTGACCATCTTGGACGTGCTTAGAGTTAAACCCTCCTCACCCGAGAGTGGTTTAGCCAGCGGCGATTAAGGAAATGTCAAGACGACCTGCCCAAGATGACGATTCGATGACTTTATATTGAGCACCAGTTGACTTAAAACTATAAGAAGGATCATTCTTCTTTTATCTGGTGAGGGTTGACCAGCGCCTCCGGCTGCGGCCGCCCTCCGGTCCCAGGGAGAAAAGTCTTTAACAAATGCCGGAAGCGCCAGTCTTGGCTAATATGCCATAGATAGCCTGAAAAGGCAACGATTGCTCTTTATGGAGATGTACTTGGCCGGACGCCTCTGGCGGCTATTGACATCGTTGGGGGACAAGTCTTGGCTAAAATGCCGAAAGCGTCCGGTGAATACAACCATGCCAGAATTGGACGTGGAAGGCAAGTCACGAGATGCCTATTTAGGCCCGAAATGCTCCTCTGACTGGATTGATTACGTTCAGACAAGTTATGATGGTGTTAGTTCCACTGTTTCGGTTTCCGGAAAATTAACCAAAGGATCCATAATGAAATGATGCAACAGTTACAAGTGTGGGTCGAGCAGAAAATATCCTCAAATAGACTGGTGAACCCGGCAAACATACGATATACTCGTGCCATTGAATCCGACCAGGACAGGGACTATCTTGGCCTTTTCCCTATTTGCTAGACGGTTCGGAGTCAAGGTAATGTATCCTTATAAATAAGGAAGGTGGACACAATGATTAACGATCAATTTACCAACGCCATGGCCATGTTCGATAAAAGTGATTTGCAGGGCTGTGGAAAAGCATTAAAGGTCGGGATACTGAACCTGACCGATGCAGACCGAGCAGCTATGGCCGAACTGGATCATGATGAGCTTTGCGATCTATGGGTTGCCTGTGACATGGCCAATCTTACCGACGTCAAGGAAGGCCCGATAAAAGACTTCTGCGACAAGGTGGACGCCCTGGGCAACTAAAAGACCCCTTCGGACATCCTAAAGATGTTCAAGAAATAGAAGTGGGATGGCGACACCTCCGTTCGGTGATTGGTGCTAAGGCCACCACCGGATGAGTCCATTCCCAGAGATTGAACCATATTGAGGTGACACCAATGGACAAACCGACTTGCTCATTCTGCTTCTTCTTCTCACCAGGTGGTTGCCAGGGCCGTGGCCTTTGCCGACGGTTCGACAAACCAAAAACCCGGCTGTGGGTTCCCGGTTGGCCAAAAGTCCACCAGGCGGATCACTGCGAGGTCTTCAGGGTTAAGTTGAGAGAAAGATGACAATCCCAGCATTAGACACGTCCCCCCCCAGGTCAGGAGTTGAAATTATAAGGCTCGGACAGGCCCTGTCGCTAAGCCGGTTGCTGCAAGAGTCACCATGTAATATCGAGATAGCGATCAGATGCAGCACAAATTTTTCGATCTTGGATTAATTTGACGTGACGGAAAAGTTAAGATCGTTTATTGCTTATTGAGCAGTGAGCTCCGAAATCATCAGGAAAGATACCGTGGCTGAAATCATCAAGAAAGGTGTAAAGGGACAGAAACCGCCCAAGAAGATAATTACACAGTAAGAACCGACCAAGGAAATAAGTTTACAAGACCCTGAACAATTACCTCGGGCTGAATGGGTCGGCCAGCAGATGATCTTTCAATCACGGTTCGGGGGGGGATTTACATCGGGAGGTACAGGGAAGACTACCAAGACTGGATTCTATTGGAGGAGCCGACTCTATCTGGAAAGGGCAATGTGGTTCAGCCGGAGTTCGTCGGGGAAGAGAGCAATTAATTTGGTAATGTTTATCCGGACTGTGAGGTCCGATGAAAAGAGGAACATTGATTGGTAGCCACGCAGGAATTCTGACCAACAGGCCAAAATCACATAAAATTTATGGATTACCTCAGGAGGATTGGTGATGAAACTACGTCGAATAAAAGGTCTGACCATGCTCGACATTTTGGTGGTGGGCGCTGTCCTGATGCTATCGGCAACGGTCTGGGCAGCTACTCCAGTGACGCCCAATGACAAAGCGTCTGCGCAATCCGGGACGCCGATTCACCAGCCCAGCAAAATGGTCCTCATTCCGGCTGGTGAGTTCAATATGGGTGATCCTTATAAAGAAGGCGACAAAAATGAACTTCCAGTGCGTAAGGTCTTTGTCAGCACTTTTTATATGGAGAATTACCTGGTTACCGGAAAACAATGGGAAGAGGTTTATAATTGGGCTAAAACACATGGGTATATATTTGAAAATACTGGATTTGCCAAGGCGGATGACCAGCCGGTTCAAGATGTGAGTTGGTATGATGTGGTTAAGTGGCTTAATGCCCGGTCGGAAAAAGAAGGGCGGACACCGGCTTATTATACAGACTCAGCCCAGACAGCAGTCTATCGGACGGGACAGAAGGATATAACCAAAGATATGGTCAGGTGGACGTCCAACGGATATCGGCTTCCGACGGAGGCTGAGTGGGAGAAAGCAGCCCGAGGTGGCATCGATGGACAGCATTACCCCTGGCCTAGCAAAGGCGGAAACTACAAAGACCATGTTGACTGCGGGAAGGCTAATTATCGAGTCTGTGATAAAAGGGGGACCACCCCGGTGGGGACTTATAACGCCAATGGGTATGGCCTTTACGATACGGCCGGGAATGTCTCGGAGTGGGTCTGGGATTGGTATGACAGTGGCTGGTATGGTAAACCGAAGGCGACTGACGGCGATACACGTGGCCCGGATTTAGGCTCGCTCCGGGTTGCTCGTGGCGGTAGCTGGTATACCGACCCGTCTTACCTGAGGTGCGCTTACCGTATGACCTTATTCAACACGGCCGCCGGCAAGAGCTTCCATTTGGGCTTTCGGGCTGCATCAGGACAGCTTTAGATGATCGAAGCGGCGATCCCGGCCTGCGAGGTTAGGCGGAAGGAAGTTTGATGATTATTTACGCTGTACGGCTCTGCTGTCTGAGATAAGTTGGCCAAAATTAAAAATCATCACACTGGATAACATCCAGCACTTATCTTTACGGAAGACGGCCGAGTTGTTGATGAAAGCCAATGAGCCGTGGGAGGTCATCACCCTCAAACCAGCCGAAATTCTAATTGCCGACGATCGACGGGCGGGGATAGCCAACGGGATTGACGCAGTTTGGGGTGACTGGGTGGAAGGCAATAATCGAGTAACCGACCACGGCTACCATTGGGGAGCACTGTGGCTGGACAGCGGAGGATTTGTTCAGGTCTGTTCCAACGAAATAGTCTTGAAAGATCAGGATGGCTAATGAGAAACTTCTTATAGATGTTAGTTTAGATAACTGATCATAACACCATGACGTCCTTGGGTCGGACCCGGAAGTTTCTTCCATGAATAACACCGGCGGCGCCGGGGCTTGTTACAGGGCCTGGACACGTCTTTCTTGTGGTCTGAGATATCTCTCGCCCTGGAAACGAATGCTCGAATCCGACACAGGTTGAAAAACACATTTCGTTAAAGATGAGAACCGCCCAGGCCGTAAATGCAAGGCGTAAGCCTGGAGAACAAACCTTTTTCCCCCTTTACGCGTTGTTTTCTCACAAAGAGTATCCCCCTTCGGAAGGCGCCACCCTACCATTGAAGCGTTACACATGATCCGGAAATTACGCAACACTTCCGTTGCATGCAACACTCCTTCGAATCAAACTCACACCTCTTGATGGTTCTCACTACACTGTAACTATATACACATATGAGATAAAATATAAACATGGCACCCCTCGATCCGGCAGGCACTAAACTTGCTTGAATGAAGATACAGAATGGCTCTTTCATCTCCCATCTTGTTTCTCTTCTGCTAGTCCCCACGAGGTGAAAAAAGAGAATAGTGTAGTATGGGGAATCTGCAGACATACATTCAAAACGACTAAATTTCACAACAAAGAAGGAGAAGTTTATGAACAGATTGATGTTGTACCTAATTTTATTAATCGTTCTGATTATGCCATGCGGTTTATTTGCTCAGGAGGAAAAGGTGACGGTCAGCACGGTCACGAGGACTGAAACAGTGGGAACGATCAGTGAAGTTAGTCCCGACACCATTGTGGTCCGGTCGGAAACCAGCTCATCTCCGTCTCACTACAAACACTCGAAGACCACAACCTATGTAGACGACAGGGGGTTGCCCGTATCCATGGAGACTGTCAAGTCCGGCCAGCCGGTGACGGTTTATTACACCCGTGATGGCGATCACATGATCGCTAACAAAGTGGTGATTCGGAAAACCACAACGACTACCGAGACTCGAGAGTAATAGGAATCAGGCCGGTCCATGTATTAGTTAGGTGCGGTAATGCTGGTTGGATAGGTACGCCGCGGGCCTTCTGCTTTCTGCCCGTTGACATATCCAGGGTGAATTAATTGATACCAAACTTCAATCTGAAATTCCCTTTGGGGCGATTCCCGCAATTCCAGTTTAATCACCATTGGACCGCCGTAGCCACCTCGCTGCAGGAAGAATCTTCCGTAGCCTCGAATCAATTTCTTCTGATTAACGGCTTGAAAGAATCTCTTCACCTTGGCGATGTCCCCACGGGCCAGGTAAATTTTGACTATCTCTACCAACTCATTGATAAAGGCGCCATTCTTGAGCGGCACCAGAGGAGGTTTGCAATCGTCGTGACTCATATGGCTCGGGCTAAGAGATGGTTCTCTCGTTATGGACCGCTCCAAGGCATCCACATCATGACGGGAAAGGTACTGCCTGGCCGTCGCCGTCAATCCCTCCCGGTTCACACAGGAAACCTCAAACCAGGAGGGCCGAGTGGCACCCGCCGGGAAACTGATTGCCAACCCGGCCAGTACCAAGCACAGCCAAAGGAGCTTCATTGGAGCCTTATGTGTTAAAATGTGAATCATGGTGATTTCCTCTTGTTATGTCGGTTAATGTTTGAATATTTCGTTTGTCGTGGAAGCGACTATTGAGGTCTCAATTTCTATATTAGCACTAACAGAGACAATCTCTCTGAGCCCTGTTTGCCGTATTCAGAACATTTAGGCTCTTGCCCCAAGGCCGAGGCAACTGTGGCCGATGCTTGTAAGGCATCAACAAACCACCCTGATGGTTGAGAAACAGTCGAGAAAACCTTGAGGCAGAGTAATTTTGTCTGACCGGGGTGGTATGCTTTCCCACCGGCCATAATATTCTGATTGAGAATCACTTGTTTCAGTAAGTCCGCTATCATAAAAGAGGGTTTAATGCAAGCAAAACCCAAATAGCTATTTATCCGGTGGGGATGGTAGAATGGTTAAGGGCTTGAGGTGTCAGAATGGCTGATGGGGGTATCTCAGGCGCGATCGGGTAGAAATTTGTGCCATGCGCTTTGTGTGGGGGGAGCAACTCGCGTTGCTACGGAATGAAATGAAATCTTAGATGCCGGATGGCCCTATTGACTCTCCTCGTTACCAGGTGCGGAGTAAGCCATTTGATAATCTCCAATCAACAGTCTGTTAACACATTAAATTAGGCTAATTATTAACAGCGTGTTAAAAGAAATCATGTGATCTGCGATATATCTCTATATAGATAACAGAATGAAATATTGCAGATTTCGTTCCTAAATCAGGATTGCAAAATGCAATTGCACTAATGTTCCCAGCATTATTGTATCTGTTATCATTTTGGGAGGCTGTTCGGAGTCATTCGGACGGTGAAAATAGGAAACATTGGGTGCTGGATGTGACTTTTCGGGAGGATTACAGTCGCCTCGAAAAGGGAATTCCGCCGAGAGCATAGCCGTGATACCTCATATGGCGCTAAATCTCTTGTAGCAGTAGAAGACAGCAAAGATGAGCATGAAAATTAAACGGATGAGATGTGGTTGGGCAGACATAGAGTTATTAGTTGTGCTCCGTAGCTGAGATTTTCATGCGTTTGCCCTGCTGGCTGGTCAGGTGGAATTTCATTGACAATATTCCAGCCCTTATCTATAAGTTAAAGGTTAATTTGCTGTATGCCCGCCGCTCCACAAGGATACCTCGACCGGCCGACCCTGCCCCTGTTTGAGGCGACCTAATCACTCGTTGCCGGTTTTTTCAACATGCCGTGAGCATCAAATAGTAAACAGCACCCATCCTTAAAAGAGACAAAAATTGACATGGTTATCTTGCATCTGAGCCTGATGGGCGGACAACTGTACCTGTGGGGTGAAAGCCCCATCCGGGAGGATGTTCCAGCCTCGAAGGACTCCCGGCTGACCAACGATGCCGTGCAGCCGGCCCATCGGACTAAGACTAAACCAGGATCCGGCCCAGCGGGACGCCATCCAAAGACGACCCAGGCCTGGGTTAGGAAAACCCAAGGCCGAATAGAATCCCAGAAAGGGCCGGACTGGTCCCCTTATGACGCCGGGCCTCCGGCTCTGGCCAATATATTCGGTATTGGCCGGGGAGACATTGTGATCCAGCCCGCGTCCATTTGTCGCCTGGCGGCCTGGTTACCCACACGGGGTAAAGTTCCGGTCCCGTCCAACGCCTTGATCGGGGAGCCGCCCGATGCCCGGCTCAAGCTGAAGCTGGCTCCGTGGTCAATTACGGCCTATCGTCTAGAACCGGCTGAGGCTATTGATTTGGTCTGTGCCTGCGGAGACCGCTCCTTCCTGGCTCCGGGCGTGATCATCGGATCCGACCTGGCCTGCTGGGCCGGGGCCTTACGTCTGACCGGGAGTCTGGTGGCCCGCCAGCAGTATCTTCCGGGAATCTCCGCGATCGGCGAT
>JADFYC010000400.1 GCA_015233295.1 Deltaproteobacteria bacterium
CGGAAAAGGTGTTGATCGAGTTGGATGAGTCTATTCCTAGCACCTTGGCCAGCCAGGATTGGGCTATCTGCACCCGGTTTTCCGCAGTCAACTTTTCTTGCTCCAGCGAGGCCAAATGGACACTCGCCCGTAAGACATCGCTTTTCACGGCCAGGCCGCTTTTAAGTTTTGACTCAGCCAGGGCCAGGTGCTTGTTGGCCGAGATTAACGCGTCCTGGGCGATCTTTTGGGCTTCCCTGGCCATAACAAATTGATAATAAGAGTTAATTGTCTGATAAATGACTTCCTGCCGGGTCTTGCTCAGGCCCTTTTTCGAGGCATCCAGACCGAGTTCCGCTTGTTTCAGTCCATACCAGGATTGGCCACGATCGAATATACTTTGGCGCAGGCTCAGGTTAGTGGCGAAGTTGCTCACCGGGTCCGGGTGATTAAGACGATCCGGCTCAAAATCGGCGGACTTGATGGACTCTTGATTCAATTTGGTCCCAAAGGTCCACATGGGGTTATTCGTCCGCTGGAATGATTCAGAAAGATCCACCCTGGGAAAAAAACCGGATTTGGCTTGAACCCCGGCCGCCTCAGCTTTAGCCATCGCGGCCTGGCCGGATTTGATCAAGGGACTTTGCAATAAAGCCAGTTTTATGGCGTCGTCTAATGTAAGCGACAGCGGTTCGGCCGGCGAGGTCCCGGATTCGGCTGAATAGCATGTCATGACCAACCCAACCAGGGCTATGATCAATGACTTCACGACTCTTTTAATATATTGCTTGTAACTCGTCATAGCTGCCTCCGGCCTTTGTTTATTCGAAATGCGCCATAGGGGAAAGACGACTTATACCCATAATAGATTATCAATAGTATGATATAGGTTGAAAGGCAAGAGAAAAGGGGGATTGTTCGGGACGGCGTCAAGGCGACAAAACGCAAGCGGCTAGATTACCGGGGTGAAGCGGATGGCGATCTGTAATTGAATGAAAAGACGCTGGACTTTTCAAATAAAATCATAACGTTTCGGCGGGTTATCCAGGTGATGACTTGGAATTCAGATTAGAGGCCCGCATTGCGGTTAATCTCAAGGCTTATGGTGTGGCCTTTCGCGGCGGAGGATGTCCATTCGTTCATCAAAGGCTTGGGCGACGATGTTCTCCATCTCTTTGCCCACGTACTGTTGATTGGCGGCAAGATAAGTCTTGACGGTTTCCCAGTAGTGATCTAAGTCCGTATGACTATGTATGTGACTGATTTGGTTTATGATAGCTGCTTGCTTCCGGTCGCGGAGATCGTCGTTGACCATGTCATAAATGTCCCGGAGATGCTGCATCTGTTCGTTAGAAAAGCCCGTTTCCGCAGATTTGATTTTGATGTCTTCATAAATTTTAAGCAGCTTGTCAAAACTCCTTTGTCGGGTCATCCTGTCCCTGGCTTTGGCCAATAGCCTTTCGGTCAATCGGGTCAGGTTGGCCTCAAAAGCCTTCTCCAACGCCTCCTGATAGTCTTCGGTGAAGCGCGATGTTTTTCTGAGTGACCGCATTTTTCTTTGATAGACTAGTCTTAATTTGCTAAGTTCCCGAATCGATTGCAGCCGTTCGATATAGGAATCGATATTGATGGGATCTATGTATTTGTAAACAAGCGTAGGCCATTCCGTGTTGGGTTCGAGAACAATCCCCTGGTCGGCCGTAAATAGAGATAGCACCAGGTCAGGGCGGCCGATGATATCTTCGGAAGTGATATCGTTTAGGAATTCATTAACGGCTTCAAATCTCTTAGGGATATCCCGTCTGAGCAAGTAGAAGTTAAGAAACCAGGTGTCTGATCGGTTGGGAAATTTTTCATGGATGGCGGCCAGGCCGAGCAAGAGCACTTTGATTTGATTAGCATAGTTCAGGTATCTGGCCACTTCGCCGAAACCCAGTATTCTGACCCGGTCGGTTTGCGGGTTCAGGTATTCGGTCATCAGTAATTTGGCCTGAGGACTGAGTGCTCTGAGGATATTGGAGATTCTGACTGCCTCGTACAAGTCTTTCTCAAAGGTGTTTTTGCCGACACTTTTGAGATTCTTTTTGCGGTAGATGTAAACCGGGGGAGTGTCCGTGCGGTGGGCGATGATGTCCTGGTAAGAAATATGGCCCAGGCTGCTGATCTTGAGAAATCTCTCCCATACCGCCACGGTCCGGCCGACTGACTCCGGTCCGCCTACCTCGTCTATGAATTTTTCGGGAATGTTGGCGGCTAACCGCTTGAACCGGACTTCCTGCATCCGGTGCCAATCCGTGACACCTTCGAGGACCAAAACTCCAGCCCGATAGATCTGAAAAAATGTGTTTAGGGTATCCTCGGTCAGAATTTCCTCTTTGATGGCCGCGGTGGTGATAATCGAGTGGATAAAAAGTAGATCCCATAGGAGGCGGTCGTTTTTTTCTGTGACCAGTTCCAGACTGAGCCAGGAGAATTCGCCTTTGACCACGTGACCTAATAGACCGTGATGCCGGACCAGGAATTCGGTCAGGGCCACCGATCGGGGATCATCTTCGTATCGATTTAGGATGGATTCTTCGGTCAACACCCGCCATCCGATTTCGGCATGGTGGAAGAACTCCTCTTTATCGGAGTACCGCCTGACGTTTTCCGGGAGCTTACCGATATCCTGGAATATCAAGGCCAGGGTCAATGCCTTGAGATAGGCTCGATCCCCTTTAACTTGGCCCATGATAGAAATTAAGGTATCCACCTGGCTGGTACTGGCGCTGATGGTGCCACCGATGAACGGACCGAATTCGTTCTGGGCCATTATTCGAAAAATGGATTTGTCCTGAAAAAGGTTTTTTTCGCCTCGGAATAAGACTTGGAGCTTATTGAGACGTCTCAGGATTATTTCCGAAATAGATCGGTCAGGTCCGGACACGTTCTTCAATTCCATGAATTCTCTAAACAAGAATCGCAAAGCCGTGGGCGATTGGTCGTAGAGTTTCTTAAAATTATCATAGACGTCGTGGAAAACGAAGATATAGGGGGCAAAGGTGGTCCGGACGTCGTTTTCCAATTCCCGAATTCGGTCCAATTCCTGGTAAGCGATCTGATTAATGGGCAGGCCGTCAGGTTCGATGCGGGACAGATGGCGGTTAAGATAAATTTTATAAGCCCATAGCCGGGAAAAAGGGGCCTCCAGTCGGGTCAACATCTTCGTTGGTATGTCCTTGGGTGAGGAATGCGTGGTCTGGGTCAGAATATCTCGCAATCTCTTAATTAATTTCTCAAAATTATTGAAGGTAACGTCGGTGGCTCCGGAAACCGGGTTTAATCTCAGACACAGGCCGCTGTTCCAGAAGTAAACCGGCCAACCATCTTCCAATTCTTTTCGGGTCCGATCAAAAATCTCGGGGGAAAAGCAGGTTGGCGGCATGGCTGAAATGGCTCTTTTAAGATAAGAAATTCGGGTGTCCAGATCGATGAACAGTAAATTTGCGCTGATGGGGTTAAAGTTGACGACATTCCGGGGCGACGCATTCACT
>JADFYC010000401.1 GCA_015233295.1 Deltaproteobacteria bacterium
CGGCCGCAGAATCGTGTGGTGGAAACCGTTGGTGTGGCTTAATGCGGCCAGCTCGCATTCGGCCCGCCACTTATCAAGACCGTAATTTGCGTAGGGTCCCAGTTCCGGCTGCGGAGCCGAAACCTTATCTGCGGATTCTTTCACGGGTAGATCGTTGGTCTCTGCGTAAATCGTCGTCGTGCTGATAAGAATGTATTGATCCACTGATCCGGCCAGGCTGTCGATCATAGATCGGATGTGCTCCGGCGTATACGCGCAAAAGTCAATTACGGCAGTCCAGTTCAGGGCAGGAATGCACGCGCTGATTTGGTCCGGCCGTTCCCGGTCGCCCACGATTTCTGTAACCCCATCGTAATTGAGAGTAAGATTGCCGCGATTAAAGACAAATATATCGAACTTTTTTCGTTCGAGCAATTTCTCGATGAAGACTCGTCCGGCAAAATAGCTTCCGCCAATAATCAGTAAATTTTCCATGAAACCACACCCAATGGTTTACCACCTCAAGTATTCGTGGGCCTGAAATTTTCTGGGTAATCGCCACAGCGAGGTCCAGAAGAAAGTCTATGTTTTTAGTCAACGGGATATCTAAGCACCATGACGGTTTCCACTTCCTCAGGCTGAGCAGCCGATGCCAATTTTTCTATTTTTTGGGCCGCTTCGAAGCTGATGTATTTTTCGCCGCATTGCTCGCACAACTCGGCTGGAACGTCCTTAACCACATATAATCGGCCGTCGAGACGGTAGTCGAAGTTTCCCACCACCACCGGCGTTATTATGCCAGTACAGAAAGGACAATTGCTTCTGTGGCTCTTCATGTTTTCCTCTTCAAACCGGGACCGGGTTTGGGGGTTAACCCACATGGGGAAGGCAGGCTCATAAACAATAAGAACCGAGAGACCCGATTCTGTGGAACCGGCAAACATCACATGCCACGGTTTAGCGCCCTCAAAGCCGAGAGCCACGTAAAAGGGCCCGCGCTGCGGGTGGGTATGAACTTCAATCACCTTTCCCGAAGACATCACTGAAATGATGAGCGATAGGGTCACCCTTCCGGCCAAAAGCTCCCGGATTACGTGTTCGGAGAGAAAAATCTCCCTGCTCCGGATTACGTCCTTGACCCATTGAAGATCCGAGTTAGTGGGCATGGATAATGACTCCCGTCAGGCTATGGCGGATCGGTTCCGCTAAATCTCAAGTCCCACAGAATAGGCGTCGGCGATAGCGGCCGGCATGTTACCGGGGCGCTTGCAATCGCCCACCAGATAGACCCGCTCAACTACTCCTTCCAGTTCTCTCTGGAGTCCGTCATCCGGTTTTTCCCCCGTAGCCAGAATTATCGTATCTACTTTCAGAACGCCGCGCGTCCTTTCATTCTCCCAACTTATCCCTTCGGCGCTAAGCTCTCGGACAGGGGTGCGCGGCAATAGCTTGACGCCTTTTTCTCTTAGCTCGAGCAGCAGGGGTATCCGGATGATAGCCGGCATATCCGTTCCGATATCGTCGAGCATCTCAAAAACTGTGATGGCGTGCCCTTGAGATGAGAGCATCTTGGCGGTTTCAAGCCCGACCATTCCGCCTCCGATAATCGCCACCGTCGGACCAATGGGCTTGTATCCGCCGATCACTTCGGTAGCCGGTATGAAACTCGCTCCCTGGCAAAACTTTAGTTGAGCCGGCAAAACCGGCCGGCTTCCGGTGGCCAGCACCACCACATCGGGGCCAAACCGTTTTATCGCGGCCGAATCAGCCTTTTTCCCCAGGGCAATCTTAACACCCTGTTTTCGGGCGGCACGATCCAGGTAGTCCAGCAGTTCGGTGAATTCTTCTTTTCCCGGCGGAGCGGCGGCCAATTGCAGCTTACCGCCGACAGCCTGATTCCTCTCCCATATGGTTACGTTATGGCCACGGGTAGCCGCGCCGAGGGCGGCTTCGAGTCCCGCGGGCCCGGCGCCGACAATCAGGACCTTTTTCTTTCGGGCGGCTTGAGCCTGTGACATCGGCAATTCATTTTCCCGCCCAAGTTGCGGATTGGACATACACGTTATGGGCCGGCCTTTCTCGATATTGCCAACGCACCCCTGGCAGCAGGAAATGCAGGGACGGATGTCTTCGGCCCGGTTTTGCCGGGCCTTCAACGGCCAGTCCGGGTCCGCGAGCAGCGGCCGCCCCAGGGCGATCATATCCGCTTTATTTTCCTGAAGCACTTGCTCGGCAAATTGGACGTGGCGGATCTTATTGACCGCGATGACCGGAATGGAAACCGCTCGTTTAATTGCTGCGGCCAAATCTACGATGCAGCCTTCGGGCATACCGATGGTTGCTTCAGCGGGAATGAAGTCCTTGTCCCATAAAACGCTTGCAAATCCGACTGATATATGCAGGGCGTCTGCCCCGGCGTGCTCCAAGGCGACGGCAATGGCGGCCAACTCCTCAGGGGTGTTTCCACCTTCAGGTTCCTTGCCGTTCATTCGGCAAACTATGGGAACGTTAGCGCCGACCGTGGTCCGAATGCGCTTCACGATTTCCAGTACAAACCGCATCCTGTTTTCGAGACTTCCCCCATATTCGTCGGTGCGTTTGTTGGACCAGGGTGAGAGGAACTGGCCGCAAAGATACATGTGGGCGCAGTGGAGACCGATCATGTCAAACCCGGCCCTGACCGCCCTTTCGGCAGATTGTTCGAACCGGGTGATAATGTTTTGAATTTCATCGGCGGCGAGTGGTTTGGGCACAACGTGGCCGGGAGAAGGATGGGCCAAAGCCGAAGGCGCAACGGGCAGCCGTCCTCCGGTCCTCTTTAGACATCCATTGTCTGAGGCTATCTGCCCCGCCCGTCTGCCTGCATGCGAGATCTGCATGATGGAGGCAGCCCCCTGATTCCGGATGCCGGCAGCCAGTTTCGCCAGCCCCGGCAAATATCGGTCACTATCGATTGCCAGTGGGTGATCGGTGTTGTTTCCGATCGGACAGTCGACTATTCCGTCCTCTACACTGATGAGGCCGACGCCGCCCCTGGCCCTCCTTTCGTAGAACCGGATCATTTGATCGCTGACATATCCTTCCGCCCCAAAATGGGTGGTCATAGGCGCCATAACTAGGCGGTTCTGAACCTCTATCGCTCCGATCCGGATAGGCTCGAATAGCTTCATGATCTAGTTTGTCCTCACTCGTCCTGATGGTTTTTCGTCTTAAGACCGGCCAGGTGCCCCTCAGCCTGGTCCAAATCTTTAAACCCACCCTTTTCGGTTAGTCTTTTTAGCATTTTGAGCGTCAGGTTTTCCCCATCGGCCAGGGCCTTACTGGTCTGTTGATAATATAATTCGATAGTAGTTTGTCCATATGTTTCCAGTTCGCAGCGAAGGTAGACGCTAAAATTCTTGCCGTCATCTGTAGGTTCCATTCCCCTGCATACTGCGCTATAGAGATGGGGATATTTATCTTTGACCTCGGCCTGCCAGTCGGCATCGAGAGCGACAATCTTTTCTATCAGCGGGTTAAAATTGGT
>JADFYC010000402.1 GCA_015233295.1 Deltaproteobacteria bacterium
ACGGGTGGCAGCTACATCTTGCGGGGGCAGGAGCACATCCTGGTGAATAGTAAGTCTTCGTTGTCCGAGCAGATCAAAACCTTGACTTCGGAGTTAAAAGGTCGGGATTTGTCGTCAATCTATGTCAAGCCGCTGATCCGTGAGATGATAGAATCATGATCACATTCTTGCCAGATTCGTCTCCATGTTCCTGGACTGATCATCTCTGGTAATGCCGCCACATGCCTGACAGGCGGCTATTCTTTTTCCGGGTTGAATATTCGCTGGATTTGCATTCTGAATGCGTCCTCGCTTTCTGACTTAATTACCAGCCGCAAAATATCTTTCAACACCTGTGCATCCTTTACTTGATCTATCGCCTCAAGAATTTCCTTGGGTATCACCTCAAATCTGGCTGCGATAGCCTCAGTGAGCATTTCTCTAGCTTTTCCAATTTCACCCATTCGAATGCCCAGCTCTATGCCTTCCTCGCGACCTTCCTTCCGGCCTTCCTTCCGGCCTTTTTCTAAACCCATCCGTAGAATATCTTGGCCGGCCACAGTTTTCCTCAGATCAAAATTTAGCATGGCAACAACCTCCTTTCGACTAATCTTATGAAATCTGTTCAATAGGAATAGCGCCAAGAGATCCACTTGTTCCTTGAGTTGATCACCTGGATAAATTTTGCCAGCCAGGGCCCTCCACCGGCGCGCTTTATCGGTCAATTCTTTCTTTGGTATACTCTTCGGCACTGAAAAAGGCGCCAAGACTACCAGCCGCGGATCAAGCGCTATCAAATATTCTTCAGTCAGGTCCTCGAGCACGGCTTCTCTTACCCATTCCCGGGTGTTCAAACCACCTGTGGCATCCAAGTGCTCCAACGGCAAGGCAGCATTATAGTAAGCGCGTTCCGTATATACTATCCCCGGCACTACCGGTCCTGGATATTCTTTCAAACTTGCATAGGTCATGATTGAGGACACCAACCGGTGCCTGATGAAGTGGTCTCGGTATCCCTGAAACTCCAAAAAAACTACCTCTCCGGTCCCTTCGGCCGGCACAGCCACCATATCTGGAGATACCCTCTTAGCTTTTAATGTTTCTGCCTGGATATGATAAGGACATCGCGTGACAATCCCAAGCAGCTTCAAAATTGCTTCCAAAGAGGTCTGGGCGAATCTGTAAAATGGCTCGTCCGAGCCTCGGTTGCCTTCATTCTTCATCAAGTTTATCCATGTTTCCAACTCATACAGGTCCCTTCAATCATTCACCCGCCTACTCTTATTATTATACCATACCTAAAGAAAGAGCACTAAACAATTGTTATCAAAATTTTATGATGGTCGGTAGATCCATACATCTGCCAAATAGAAAGATCATGACAAAACAGCCAGATGAAGAAGAACCGAATAACTGCCATTAAGTAATTACTATGAATCGCAGTTGAGAATGGTTTTCGCTTTGTCATTCCTACCGAATTAGAGTAATCCTAATGAATTGTTTCCTTTTCCTGGCTACTCATAGACCTAAACCGATTATCAAATTAAGTCCCCAGATGCTGAATCTTAAGATTGTCGGGTGGAACTGCCTCCCTGGCCAAGGTCAAGATATGGGCATGATGGGTAAAATAGATTATCTGATTCTCGTTGGCCAGTTCCGCCAGAGCCTGAAGGGTCGCTTTAGACCTGTCATCATCAAAATTGACCAGAATATCGTCTAAAATAAAGGGTAGCGGTCCTACCTCCCGGACGTGCCGCTCGAGCGCAGCCAAGCGCAGAGACAGGTACAACTGGTCGCAACTACCGTCACTCATGGCCTCTACCGTAACTTCTTCTCCTGACGGCCGCAGCCCGACCAATATCGGGTTATCTTTATTATCATACGACGGCTTCAAACCGGCAAATGATCCCAGGGTTAACTTAGAGAAATACTTTCCCCCAGCCAGTAAGATCGGGTCTTGGTTCGCCTCTCGGTACCGCTCAATCTCCCGGCCCAAAATGGCCGAAGCCAGCCGCAACCGCATATAATGCTCCGCCTGGTGACTTATCTGCGCCAGGATGTGTTGGGCGTCCTCGGCCGCCTCAGCCGCGGCCTCTCCACTACTCAATCCCTTTAGCTCGCTCTCCTCCCGGCCGATGGTCCGTTCCAGCTCGGCCAGGCTGCCGGTGTGCTCCTCGATACCCTGTTTTAATTCATCGATGCGCAGGCCCAACTCGTCCGGGTCCTGTCCTCCGGCCTGTGCAACCAGTTCCTCCGTGGTCATCCCTCCACCGCGTGATATTCGTCGCAGTTCTTGGTCTAGTTGCCGGGTCCGTTCCTCATATTTTCTTTTCAAGGCAGATTTTTCTTCGATCTCTTCCAGTTGTTCAGGGGATGAGCACCCGGCCTTCCGGCACATTTCCGTCAGCCGGCCGGTTATTTGTTCTATTGCGACTTCAGCCCGGTAGATCGTATCTGCTTTATCCTGTTTTTGTCGGGCTAACTGTTTCTGGGTGGCTTTATCCTCACGAGCCTGATTCAATCTGCCATTCAGTTCCTCACAAGCGCCGGAGGCCGGCCGGCCCAGCAAATCGGGGGCGACCAGGGCAAGCAAGATCTGGACATCGTTTTTGAATATAGTATCGTCATCTTTAATTCCGGCTATTCTCTCTTCCAGCTCTTTGGCCTTATCAATTTTATCAAATAACTCCTGCGTTTTATCGATGAAGGCGTGCACCTGGTGGGGACTGGCCGTGGCCGGCAATCCCAGGGTGGTTAGGGATCTTATCCATGCTTCGTTCCATTCCGCCAGCCTGGCTTCAGCCTGATTCTTCCGCCTCACCGCCTCCCCAACTCTCTTTTCAAGACTCCGCATGTCCTTCTTCAAGTTCTCCAGGTCGGTGGCCAATTTCTCTTTTTCCACCAGATAATCCTGGCTCCGATCCAGGATCGCGCTCAGAGATAATTGGCCGGGCGGTAATCCCTCCCCCAACTCGGCCAGACAGGTTATTAAAGACTTAGCCTGCTCTTGGATCTGATTGTCTATGTCCTCTGCCTCCAGGCGGTACTCTCTGATCCTTTTGGAGCGTTCCACCAGTTTCTCCCGCTGCTTCAGCCAGGCCATCATTTCTTTTGGCAGCCCAGGTTTAACACCGACTGCCTGCCAAATCTCGGCCCAGTTATTCTCTTGAGCGGCCCGGTCTTGATCCGCTTTTTGTGTCGACTGGTCCAGCTCCTGTAACTTTTCCCGGCATTGGTCAATCGTGGCCAGAAGTTGGGCCAACTGTTCCACTCGCTGGGCCTCACGCCGAAGCCGGTCGGCCACGGTGTCTGCCCCGACGACGCTCTTTTCATACAATTCCGGGAGAGGCGCGGCGAAATCGAGGGCTTGAGCTTCCTCGGTGACATCCTCATTGTTTAGCCAGGCCCGCCGGACCAAGGACCATCCCCTGTCTCTCCGTTCTCTGACCAGGGCCAGTTCCTGCTCGGTTGGAACTTCGCCGGCTAGCTGAAGGGCCTTAACCTGCCGGCCTGCGTTCTCCGC
>JADFYC010000403.1 GCA_015233295.1 Deltaproteobacteria bacterium
TATTTACCCTGGAAGTACAAGAAGGACGGCTGGTTACGGCCTTGGCCTTTACCAAGAATTTCTCCATGATTATTGCGGCGGTGCTGGCCATTACCCTGGATCCGGCCATTCGGCTGTTGTTTACCAGGATGGACCGGTTTCGTTTCCGTCCCCGGTGGCTGGCCGGACTGACCAATGCCGTGCTGGTGGGGAAAATCCACAAGGAAGAGAATCACCCCATCAGCCGACCGCTGATGAAAATCTATCATCCCATAGTCAATCTGGTGTTGCGGCATCAGTGGTTGACCATCACTGCCGCGGTGCTTCTGGTGGCCCTGACTGTTCCGGTTTTCAACCAGTTGGGATCAGAGTTTATGCCTTCGTTGGATGAAGGGGCGCTCCTATATATGCCCACCACCCTGCCTGGAATATCGGTGACGGAAGCCCAAAAGCTGCTGCAGGTGCAGGATAAAATAATCAAGACCTTCCCCGAGGTGGAACGGGTCTTCGGTAAAGCCGGGCGGGCGGAGACAGCCACGGATCCGGCCCCCTTCTCCATGATGGAAACGGTCATTACCCTTAAGTCGCCGGCCCAATGGCCGAAAGTCCCCCGCTGGTATTCCGATTGGGCCCCGGATGGGTTGCAGGATGTTTTGCGCCGTGCCTGGCCGGACCACAAAAGCACCCAGGAACTGATCTACGGCCCCGGTGGATTAAACGAGACCATCCAAATCCCCGGGGTGACCAACGCCTGGACCATGCCCGTCAAGGCCCGCTTGGACATGTTGACGACCGGAGTTAGAACACCGGTCGGAATCAAGATTTTAGGACCGGATTTGAACAAGATCCAAGAACTCGGCCAACAAATTGAAAAGGCTTTGAAAAATGTCCCAGGCACCACGAGTGTCTTTGCCGAACGGACGGCCGGTGGGTATTTTATTGATTTCGTGTTGAAACGTGACGAAATGGCCCGCTATGGTCTGACCGTTAAGCAAGTGGAACTGGCCGTTACATCAGCCATAGGCGGCGAGAACATTACCACCACCGTGGAAGGGCGAGAACGTTACCCGGTTAATGTGCGTTATATGAGGGACTACCGCAGTTCCATTGATCGTTTAAAACGCACTCTGGTGGCGACCATGGATGGAACCCAGATTCCCATGGGCCAGATAGCCGATATCAAGCTGTTGTCGGGTCCAGGCATGATCCGGGATGAAAACGGCCGGTTAAGTGGCTATGTCTATGTGGACCTGGGCGATCGCGATGTGGGTGGTTATGTAGCCGAGGCCAAACAAGTGGTTCAAGACAAAGTACAACTCCCGGTCGGTTATACTCTGGTCTGGAGTGGGCAATATGAGTTTATGCAGCGGGTTTCGGAAAGACTCATGTTCGTCATCCCGATTACTCTGTTCATTATCTTTCTGCTTATCTACTTCAACACCGGTTCCGCAGCCAAGACATTGATCATTTTTCTGGCTGTCCCCTTCTCGGCCGTCGGAGCGGTTTGGTTCCTCCATTTCTTGGGCTATAACATGAGCATCGCGGTCTGGGTGGGCTTGATTGCCCTGATGGGGGTGGATGCCGAGACCGGCGTCTTCATGTTACTTTATCTCGACCTGGCCTATTATGGTATGCGAGACAAGGGATTGATGAAATCTCGGGAGCAATTGAGAGAGGCGATTGTGGAAGGTGCGGTCAAGCGGCTCAGGCCGAAGTTTATGACCGTAGCGGTAATGTTTACGGGTCTGGTGCCCATCATGTGGTCGACCGGTACCGGATCGGATGTCATGAAACGTATCGCCGCGCCCATGGTCGGAGGCATTTTCACTTCGTTCATTATGGAGTTGCTGGTTTATCCGGCCATCTACGAAATATGGCGTTGGTACTTCTATGTGCGTAAAGAAAGCGGCGAATCAAGGGAGTCTAACTTGCTGATAAACGCAGAGTAAGTCGCCGGGCACAAGTCCGAGGAGAGCAAAATGCCCAAAAAGAATTGCTGGGAGTTCCAAAAATGTGGACGCCAACCGGGAGGTGATCAAGCCGATGAACTGGGAATTTGCCCGGCATCTATTGAGGAAGCAGCAGATGGTCTCAATGACGGCCACATGGGCGGCCGGTGTTGTTGGGTCATTGCCGGGACCTTATGCGGCGGAGAGCCCCAGGGCAGCTATGCGTCGAAACTTAGCACCTGTGTCTCATGTGAATTCTACCAACTGGTCCATCAGGAGGAAGGAGTCTCATTTGAAGCAGAGGCTTCTCCTCCCCAGAGAGCAAACGAATAAGACTATGCAAAGAATACCGTGAATAATGCGGGAGCGCCGTCATGGACGGAACTCCAAGCCTCATGACCCGCTTAACCGACATCACGCGGCTGTCGGGTCCGGAACAGCTTCCGGCAATGTGGTGTCTTTCTCCCCTTGATTTATTCATCGGGATTAAAGTCACCGTCGATTATCTCGGTTAAGACACCGCACATCTCAGATGGAGGCTGAATAAAAGCATAACGGCTACCCATCAGCGATCGGGGTTCTTGGTCAATCGTCTTGATCCCCTTGTCCTGCAGTTCCTTCAAACCCGCCGTCACGTCGGCCACCTTATAGGAAACCAAGAAAACCCCTTCACCCTGGCGCCGGATAAATTTGGAGACTTCACCGTCCGGGGTAGTGGATTCCATTAGTTCTAAAGCCACCTCGCCGATATAATACCTGGCCACCTTAATCTTCTCGTTTTCAGCGACATATTCCGTGCTCAGTTCCAGGCCAAGTGTTTCTTCATATATCTTTTTGGCTTGGGCCAGGTCTTTAACTGCGATACAGATATGATCAATTTTTTCCGCCTTCATCTTGGCTCCTATCCGGTTCCTTTAAGCTGTTTTTCTTTTCCTCTAACGCGGCGACGATCTTGTCCGGGGTAATGGGGAATTCCTTGAAGCGAATCCCCGTGGCATTACATATGGCTCCCATGTAGGCTTGGGCCGCGGACATGGCAATGGACATCCCGGCTTCTTTGGCGCCATAAGGACCGACCGGATCAAGGTTCTTCCCCCGGTGCATACCCCCGGCTACCGGACCCAGGTAATCCAGTTGAGTCGGATTTAGCAAATGGCCGTGATGCCAACGGCAGCCTTCGGTGAGCATCCCACCCGTGCCGCCCATGGCCACGCTGGATTCAAACTGCACCTCCACCAACCGGGGATTGAGGGCATAACCACAATCCTGGGCGGCCGTAGCCGACAACGTGGTCACCACTCCCGTCTCCGGGTCCACCTCCACCTCTACCACCGTGGCCCCGAAAGAAAACGCCTGGGACAATTGACCGGACGGGTTGCTCACCCACTCCCGGCGGTGATCTACCTCCGGCGCAAAGTGACCTCGACCCATGATTGGTTTATTCTGAATTAAAGCCAGGCGGACAACCTTGGCCAGGGGCAAGGAAATGTCGGGGCTTCCTTTGACATAGATTTTGTTATTCCTGGCCGTTAAGTCAGCCGGATTGGCCTCCAACTTGTCGGCCGCGATC
>JADFYC010000404.1 GCA_015233295.1 Deltaproteobacteria bacterium
CTGAGCTGACACACAACCCTCAACTCGAGCAACTGGTCGATAAATCTTTATCTATGCAGGAAAACGACTTTGTCGAATTGTGTGAGGAGCTATCCTCGGCTGGTGAGTCGGCCGACGGGACTTCGGGAGCCACGACTGTCTTGACTGCGCGGTGTGTCCCTTTTAGAGACAGAATTGGCCGAAACCTGGGCGCTGTCACCTTGTTACACGATATTACTACATTAAAAAAGATGGACCAGCTCAAGTCCGATTTCGTGTCCATGGTGGCCCATGAGATCCGCAGTCCATTGAATACCGTCCTGATGCAACTCAAGGTGGTTTTGGACGGGCTGGCCGGCGAACTTACCCATAAACAACATGAGTTCCTGGACAGAGCTACGGAAAAAATAAAAGGCCTGATCAGCCTGGCCACCGAACTGCTTGACCTGGCCAAGATTGAATCTGGCCTTCTGTCACAGGAACGCCGGCAAATCAATCTGGTGGCCTTCCTCAACGATCAGGTGGCTTTTCACCTGCCCAGAGCCCAGGCCAAGAACATCGCCTTGAGCCTACAACCGCCTGTCCCGCCTGTTCCTCCATTGTTGGCCAACCAGCAGAATATGGAGGAGGTCTTTGGCAACCTGATCTCCAATGCCATCAATTACACTCCCGAAGGAGGCACGATTATTCTGGCTGTTACCGTGGCCGGCGATTGTGTGTGCATCAGCGTCGCGGATACCGGCATCGGGATTCCGGAGGAGGACCTGGAACGCATATTCGAGCGGTTCTACCGAGTCAAAGATGAAAGCACCAAGTATGTTATAGGAACGGGGCTGGGCCTCGCCATCGTTAAGAGCATCGTGGAGTCTCACCACGGCAGGATTAGTGTGACAAGCCAACCAGGACGGGGGACCGCGTTTACCGTCTACCTGCCCCTGGTCACATCTTGAAGTCTGTTAAGTCTTGCGATTCCTCAATGGAACTAAAGGAGTTTTTTATGGAAGCCATTATCGTCCCGAAACAGTTGCCCGATCCAATCCGGGAACATCTGGCCAAATTTGATCTGAGCCGGTGTATGGCCTGCGGGACATGCACCAATGGCTGCCCCGTCACGGGAACGCCCGGAATGGAAGACTGGGACATCCGCAAAGTGCTGCGCATGTTGTCCCTGGGCCTGGTAGACGAGGTTGTTAAGTCTAAGTTCCCCTGGGTTTGTACCGGATGCGGGCGTTGCGCCCACGCCTGTCCCATGGACCTTGATATTCCCTACATTATGCTGCACATGAAGCATTTGCGGCCTCGGGAGGAAGTACCCGGCATACTCCACAAGGGCGCTGAATATAGTTTTACTACCGGTAACAACATGGCCATACCTCAAGAGGATTACTTCTTCCTCATGTCCGATCTCGGCGTAGAATTCGCCGATGAGGAGTGCCCTGGGTTCTACGTCCCCATTGACAAGGACGACGCTGATATCGTCTTTTTCCCCAATTCCAAGGAAGTCTTCGCCGATAACAACGACATGAAATGGTGGTGGAAGATATTTTACGCGGCCCGGGAGAATTGGACCATCCCTTCGGAAAGTTGGGAAGCTGTCGACTGGGGTCTTTTTACCGGTAACTACGAATACATCCGTGCATTTGCCCAGCGGAAAATCGACTTCATAAAGAAGCACCGCATCAAACGGATGATCATGCCGGACTGTGGTGGTGGTTCCTATGGTTGTCGCGTGGGGATGAAGACATGTGTGCATGATGATGCAACTAACCAGGTGAATTACATATACCTGTACGAGTATCTGGTGGAACTAATCCAATCCGGAAGAATTAAATTGGATAAGAGCGTAAACGCCGGTAAGCTATTCACCTGGCATGATTCCTGTAAGCACGGCCGGGAACTGGAGCGCCATTTCGGCAAGGGGTTTTATGAGGAACCGCGCTGGATTGTCCAACAATGCGTGGATAATTACGTTGAGATGGAACCTAACCGGGCTAACGGCCATTGTTGCGGAGCCGGAGGCGGGATGTGGCCGGGTCCTTACAGCAAAGAATCATCCTTTCACGGTCGGGCCAAGTATGAGTCCATCAAAAACAGCGGGGCCAACGTATTGGTCGTGGGATGTTCCAATTGTCACGATCAGCTCATGAAGCGCATTCCTAAGGATTATCCCGAGCACCGCTATGAGGTCAAGTACCTCTGGCAACTGGTGGCTGATTCACTTGTGGTTGATCCATGGAGCGATGAAGAGATCGATCAGGCCAAAGCCGATGCGGCTGCCCAGTGGGAACGCCTCGGAGTTGAGCTTGAATCGGATGAATAGACATTATCCACAATCATATTCTGAATAAAATTCGCAAAGGTTGAGGGGGGTAGCCTCGATGAAACATTTCGTGGCCATTATGGTTGTCTTAGTGGTCTTCTGTGTATTGGGCTGCAGCCCGACTTCAGAGCAAAAGCAAAAACAGGGGCAGTCCGCCCCAGCCGGCCCCGGCACCCGACCAGGGTGTCAAGAACGGTTTAAGGTCATAGATACGAATCAAAACGGAAAGATCAGCCTTGATGAATTCAAAATATTCCATAGGTGGGGAGATGCCGAAACCATATTCAAGGGCATGGACACTAACGGGGACGGGGTCCTGACGCCAGGAGAGTTTTGTGCCAAAGGAAGAATGGGGCAGTGGCGTTAATTGGTTACTCCTTGTTGGTTCTATCCGACACGGACATAATTTAAGTTTACTATAAAATTACAGTTAGTTAGATCGAAGATTAACAAAAAAATTATCATAACGAACCAAGCCCTACCGGACACACTAAACAGAAGAGGGGGGAGCCGTAAAGACCCCCTCTTCGATTTCTGAATCTTGGTTTGAGACTACGAGGAAATGCTATATTGATAAGCCAATCTGACTCTGGTAAGAGAGCGTTCTATCCTGGAGCACCAGAGCACTCTGCTGGTCGCAAAACGATATTTCAAGGTATTCATCGGTATAAAGAGGGTGAAGAGATACTGATCAAACATCTCACTTTTATACGAAATATCTTGTAAAATCCTAACACTACAGTCTAAAAAGTTATATATTGGCAATCGTCAGATCGCTCGTTCAAATTACATCACCGGCTTTATAAAATACAAATAGTCAGTTACCATATGCCTGAGTCCTTTCTTCCTTCTTTTCTGGTCCATTCTTGCCAAAAAATACCATGACGGTCTTCCCGGTGCCTCGCTATCATTACTTATGTCTACTGCTAAGGCGGGGTTTAGCCACCCGCACTCCTCATTGACACCTGAGCTTTTTCGATGTATCTTCCATAATGCATAGACTGCCGACCTGGACCAACCAGGTCTGGTCCCAATTATCATCCTGTTAGCCCTACTCGTTGACTCATGAGAAACTTCACGATTTTGGTCCGGGATCACATCCCAACTGCCGCTTGGGTCTCCGGGCTCACCACCGGGGTCAGGGTTAATTCCAGGCCCAGTTTTGCGGCCGTATTCTTCATATTTTTT
>JADFYC010000405.1 GCA_015233295.1 Deltaproteobacteria bacterium
CGCCATCAAGCTCGGATCGGGCATATAAAACATGAATCCGACCGGTATAGTAATTTTATTGGTAACCAGAACTAGGAATACAATACATTGTCCCTTTATATAACCGCCGGTAGCCTTATCCTTGAGCTTGTGAACATAGGCGATCTTCTTGGTTGACTTAGACCTTTTCTTGTCTGTGTCATCCAACGAAAGACAGCCCTCCGTAATTCCATACCGGCGTAAGATCATCAACACGCTCATGCTCAGTAGGATATCCCAAGGGATTCTTGAATGTCTAAGAAACCAGCTTAAGGCAGCAATAGAGTACTTACCGGGACTGCTACGCTGGAACTGGGCCCAACAAACAGAATTGCTAAGGATGATGGCCATGATACAAAAAGACATCCAAGCTCTTTGGCTTCTAGACAGCCCATGCCCTGGCTTATATTTCTCTATCGCCTGATTTAATATTTCGACAAAGTCGGTCACAAAGGGTGCCGCTCCTCCAAGAATCATAAATGTCCCCATAATGTCGGGTTAAGAGATAGCCCATTATGGGGGATAGAACTAATTTTGCAACTACATGATATGAAATTAGCTTAAATTAAAGATCATATTGTATCGCGGCCGCCCTGATTACCGCAACCACTGATGTCTCAAACCTCGGCTTCAAGCCCATAGGATGCCTGAGTTGATAAAAAAACTTGAACATCGAGTACTTAGATAACGTGCAGGTAACCCCGGTTCCACCGCCGAACATCGTTCCTGATCCGGGCGGCTGGACTGCGGTAAACGGCAAACAGGTTTACCTCCAAAAGTATAGTGACGGTAGCGCCATCTGTCTGATGTCCGCCGACGGCAAGATTATCCAAACGTTTTATGCCGGCAGCCTGAATTATGGCATTTTCAATGGCGGAGATATCGTCACCGGAGGTAAGGTTCAGTCGTTGTATATCGTCTTTACGGCTGCGGACCAGGGCCGGTATGCCGTGATCGATCTGGCTTCCGGTCAGACCATGGAGAACTCCAAGATCAGCCTGAACTCCAAGGCACAAGTCAACCCGGATACGGATGGTGTCTGGCAGTCTTCGTCAGGGACGTCCCAGATGTTCTATGTGCAACGATTCATCGGTGGCGGGGCCGTGCTATTAATCAGCCCAGATGCGGTCAATGGTCAGGTCTTTTATAGTCCGGACGCCACGGCCAATAACTTCACCGGCCAGGATATCTATAACCAGTGGACTAAGGTCCTCTTTACCTTTATCACTGCCACTACTGGCCAGATCTTCCGCATGAGTAAAGACGGGCAGCCGATGACCTGGAACGTGACTAAACTCAGTTCGGCTAAGTAAGAGCAACGAACAAGTAAGTCTTAAATAAATCATCAGCCCTACCGGTTTAATCTGGTGGGGCTTTTTCTTCTTGACGCACCGGAGACGATCGCCTTAGATATTGCAGGTGAGAAACGACAAGACCCGGGAAAGATTTGTCCACTTCTGAAAAGGGCTGATAGGATAATTCGTCTCACCCACAATAAGAGTGTATAGTAACCAGAGGAAATATCGATGAAGAAGACTATTGTCGTATTAGTCTGCTGTCTGGTGGCTTTTGTGGCCTATTACTGCCTCTCCTTCAATCGGATCAAGGTCAGGAATGCCAAGCCGACGGGTCACAATATCATCTGCTTTGGGGATAGTCTAACAGCCGGGACAGGAGCTACAGAAGGCATGGATTATCCTTCCCGGCTGTCCAAGAAAATCGGCAAGGAAGTCATAAACGCCGGTATTCCAGGTGACACCACTTCTCTTGCCCTGGCCAGGTTGGATCGAGATGTCCTGTCAGCGTCACCACGGATTGTCTTGATTACTCTGGGCGGGAATGATCTCAAGAATGGCGTCTCTAAGGATGTGGCCTTCCGGAATCTAAAGATTATTGTTGAATCGATCCAGGCCAAGGGGGCCTTGATCGTGATCGGCGGAGTGGACATTCCTTTCTGGGGTAGAGGCTTCGGGGATGGATACCGGGATATCTGCAGAGAGACGGGCGCTATCCTTATCCCCAATATCTTTGACGGGATCATGGGCAAGCCCAAGTTGATGAGCGATTCAATTCATCCGAATAATGCCGGATACGCTATAATGGCTGAAAGGTTCTATGAGGCCATTAAACCATACCTTTGAGGATATTCAGGATTCGTCATTCAAGTCGGGTAACGGACGAAGGAGGAGCAGAATGGAAGATAAGGGGAATAAGGACAAGGAAAAAGGGCAAAAGCAGAACACCCAAAACCAGCAACATAAGGAGGCAGTTACAAGAACCAGTGGCATTCAGGAAAAACAGAGGCCGGAGATAATGGCTCGGGCCGCTTTGCCGCTTCATGGCTGTGGGGAGGTAGACCTAGGCAATCCGAGTAAGTCGATTTCCCCTTGGGAAAACAACATTAAACTGAAAAGTCCTGACGGCAAAACCACCGCCATCATGCATGACGCCTTCGAGATCGGCATGGGGGCGCCGACATCGGGTACTCTGAAGCTGAGTAACGGTATGCATTGCGACAATTGCAGCCCATCGATCGTCTGGTCGTCTGATTCCCGTTTCCTGGCCGTTCCGCATTGGATCGGACAAGGACGACAGCGACTGCTCATTGCCTCCATGCGACGGAGGCAGTTCGTGGAGGCGCCGGGTGAATTCAGACTACTCAAACTCACCTCATTCAACCGGGGCATCATCGCCGGCATCGACTCACCCGAATACGAACCCCTCTCTGTGCGGATCAATGTCGATGAAATTATAAGGAAATTTGATTAGTAATGATAGGGCCAATTTTTGAGACCCCAAAAGCCAGTTACACAAAATAGGTTATAAGCTAGTTCTGTTTCACTCGATGTCCAAGTTTTTGCTTTTCGCCAGCGTCAATACTTTGGTTACCCTTAGCTTCAGGCTGCGGCTCTATACTTCAAAGCCGGCGTTTGTCCAAGTCTTCCAAGTTCCCTACCAATCAGATGTTTCTTGGATGGCTTCAATTGAAAGATGTTCTTAAGATTCATGCTAACCTGGTCCAGTCGTTCCTCTGGGTTCTCTGATGATAAGATATCAAGCGCATCTGCGACCAGTGAATCTATCTTTACCCTAGCTTGCAGACTTCCAACAGTGTATGCTGGAAGTTTGTTTTCGATGCGGGCCAGTTGTTCGGGGTGAAGGAGGAGACAATGATCGGTCAGCAAACTCAGGATCAGGCTCCGGCTTGATCCCTCAACGCCTTGCTGTTTGGTCAGTTTTCCCCAGCCCTCATACGACTTCCAGTCCTCATGGAAGACCTCTACAAGCCATCTCAAGGTGTAAGCTTGGACGATATCCACCGTTCGCCAGCTCATATCTGAGGCAGACAGGTATCTGTATCTCTCTTCGCCTTCATATTTGAGTGCGATCACAAAACGCTTTTTGAGGTGGGAACAGACATAGAGTCGCGCACTTGTGATGACAGCTTTTATCTCATCG
>JADFYC010000406.1 GCA_015233295.1 Deltaproteobacteria bacterium
GGTGGCATCTGTTTCAGGTTTTTCACCGACCCGGGGCGACTCGGCCCTGGAGGTGACGGGCCTGGGCAATTCTACCTTGGGCAACCCGGCCTTGGGTAAAGCAATCTTGGTGGATTCGGTCTTGGGTAACGCCGCCTGGGACGTTACTGTCGGGGACAAGGTGATTTTGGATACTTCCGCCTTGCCCGGCGTAGGCGGCGAGGTGTTATTACCGATCGAAGGCAGGACCTTCATCTTGGTCGGTGAGATGGTGATTGTTTCGGTCGATGTGGTGGCCGGCGGTTTCTCGCCCATTTTAATGGTGACCCGGTTCGTGGGTGAGGTGTCCAGATTGGCGGCCTGGCCGATCTTCTTTATGACGACATTAGATGGGTGTGGCTGTTCTTTCTCCTGGTCGGAAGCAGCGGCTTCCTGGGTCTGAAAACCGGCTACCGATCGGTGATCCGAAGACGGCATGACGGGGGTAACGGGGTGAACGGATTCCGGGTCATCATCTTTTTCCGAGGTTGACTGGCTATCCAGCTTGGCCGTCTTAACCGACTTTGGCTTTTGCTTCCCGTTGGCTTTGTCCGGCTTATTTTTGGCCGCCAGGCGGGGTTCTGGTTTGTTTTCACCGGCCGGGGCCGATTCGCTCGTTGACTTGGCCACTGCATGTTCGGCTGGTTGAGCGGCGGCTTGATTCAATTGCAGGGGGATAAGAGTGTCTTTTGATTTAGTCTCGCTCTGACCGTCTGGTCCAATCTCCATTAAGACCTTAGACTCTTTTCTAAATTTAACTCCTTCGGCCCTGAGCTTGTCTTCTCGTAAGGGGTGTTTAACTTCGGTCGGCTTGATTGGCTCGGCGGTAGCCGACTTCTTGACATCCACTACCACTCGATGGGGTCCGGTCAGGGCGTAGTCAGTTTCGGAGAATGACTTGTCCTTCATCACAACTTGAAACTGGACCCGACCATCTGGACCGGAGGTGATCTGAATATCCTTAACCGGTCCCTGATTCACGGCAATCCGGGGTTGGCCCGGGACAAACCGGGCATTCTTGAAATTGAGTTTAATCACGTTATTGACGTGATCAGCCTCCACCTGGTACGACGCCCGGTCGGAGAGATCAAAAACCAGCCGAACGAAACCGGCATGGTCATGAAACCGGATGTTGTTCACCGCCACGTTGGGTTCGGCTTGTGCCCCAGACGGAAGAACCGCCAAAATGAGCATCACTACCCACGGGGTGAGGAAGCTGAGCCATTTTTTTTGATCTGTTGGTTTCATAGTCATTACCTCTGCTGGGGTGAATAGGGATTGACCTTGTCTCATGCAATCATTGTGCCGTATTCGTCAGCGGAGGTTGATTCGTCCTGGTAACTATGGCAATCATGGTTCTTGGGTTGCGCCGAAGGCTGTGCGTGTTCCATTTTTTAAGCCGTGTCGGAGTCAGTCCGACGTCAAGGAATTGACGCCATGTTATTGTACCCAGGTTAATCGTCATCTTTTGACAGGTTCAGCTTCTTCATCTTTTCCACCAGAGTGGTTCGTTTGATATTCAGTTTCTTGGCTGCCTGATTTTTGACCCAGTTGGTGCTGTGAAGTGCGCTGAGGATCAATTCCTTCTCAAATTCGCTTACAGCAGTGTTGAAATTCAAGTCCTCGTCCACCGGCCGGGGAGGCCCCGAAGCCACCGGAACGGGATCGGAAATCTGACAACCGGCGATGCTTTCCGGGAGGTCGGCCGGTTCAATCACTCCTTCGCCCTTAATGATAACCACACGTTCGATGATATTTTCCAGTTCCCGAACATTTCCCGGCCAGTGGTAGTTGATTAAGCATTCCATCGTTTGATCGGAAAACCCTACCACCGATTGATTCTTCTCCCGATTAAATCTGTCAAGAAAGTATGCCGTCATCAAGGCGATATCGGATTTCCTTTCCCGCAACGGGGGGACGAGGATGGGGATGACATTCAACCGATAGAATAAATCTTCCCTAAATCTTCCGTCCGCGATCAACTTCTCCAGGTTACGGTGGGTGGCGGCGATGACCCGGGCGTCTGTCTCAATGGTCTTGACCCCTCCGATCCGTTCAAATTTGTGCTCTTGCAGCACTCGCAGCAACTTGACCTGCAGGGTGGGACTCATGTCGCCTATTTCGTCTAAAAAAATTGTTCCTTTATGAGCCAATTCAAACCGCCCGATCCTGGTCCGCAGCGCCCCGGTAAAGGCTCCTTTTTCGTGACCGAACAATTCGCTCTCCAAGAGGTCCTCGGGGATCGCCCCACAATTAATCGGGATTAATTGATTATCACCGCGGTTGCTATTGAAATGAATAGCCCGGGCGACCAGTTCTTTGCCGGTTCCTGATTCGCCGTAGACCAGAACCGTGCTGTCGACCTTGGACACGCGATGGATCAGGGCGAAGACCTTTTGCATGGCTTCGCTTTCTCCGATAAAACTGGTGAAGCTATAACGAACGGTTTCTTTAGCTGCTTTACCCGGACAAGCTGCTTTTTTTGATTCGGGCAGAGATTTTAGTCGGGCCAGGAGCTTGTCCTCATTCAGCGGACGGGCGAAGTAGTCCGTCACCCCCAGTTTCATCACCTCCACCGCTGTATCCACATCGCCCTCGGCGGCCGAAATGATAAAAATAGGTACCTGAGGGCTCTGGGCGCGAATTCTTCTGATCAGCTCAAATTCCTCTTCCTCCCTAAAGGTCAGGCCCAGCAGGATGGCCCCGAAATCCCGGCGGGCGAGGTGGTCGAAAAGTTCTTGCACGTCTATCGGCGCAAACGGCTTAAACCCATTTTGTGACACCAGCTTGACCAATTCCTGCCGACTCTTTTCTTCCGGATCAACCACCAAAACATCTGTACTCATTGATACCTCCAGGGAATATCCAGTTGGCCCTCCAGCCTCGACCAGACTAAAAAGGAGAAAGCATCACCCGTTAGTCTGAATCTTTTAATATTATAAAAAACTTTGCCGACAATCAACCAAAATTGATCAATTCCAGAACGGCTCGGATGACACCGGACAATAACGATGTCTAATCCAAGGCGGTTGAAAAGAGATGATTTATTCAAATAGATGTGTTATAAGTACTCAGAAACTAAATTTCACATTCCGCATTTTCCCAATTAAGAAGCACAACAACAGCCTATGATCGCTCTGCTTTTTTCCGCATCCTCTACCGTTGGCCTTTTCAAAAATGTTAGAGTTCGACCTGGGAGGAATCAACCTTGACTGACTTATTAGATGATCACCCCCAAGATGCCCCGGCCGCGGTGTCTAAAGAAGAACTGATCAACTGGTACTTGATGTTGGCCAGGCAATACAAAGACAGCGCCCCGGTGGTCGATCCGGTTGCCTTCGAGGTCATGGTCAAGGCCATGCTGGACCAATCGGTCATGGCTGACCCCAACATGTCGGCCGAGCAAAGGCGACTTCATTTTTCGGCCATCGGGTTGGCGGTGGCTCAGGTCACG
>JADFYC010000407.1 GCA_015233295.1 Deltaproteobacteria bacterium
AAAAAATATGAAGAATACGGCCGCAAAACTGGGCCTGGAATTAACCCTGACCCCGGTGGTGAGCCCGGAGACCCAAGCGGCAGTTGGGATGTGATCCCGGACCAAAATCGTGAAGTTTCTCATGAGTTGGCCATTATAAAATAATTTAATGTGGTTGCCCTGCTTTTACCGCCCCGTTGCCTTGATGAAAGAGGGTAAGGAGACCTCGGCTTCGGCCAGGGCTTCCGGGAAGATGATCTTGCGCCGGCCATCGGGGGTCCATTGAAAAAGACATACCACGGCCTCGTGCTTGGGGTCGCGGCCAAAGATGATCTGGCCTCCCTGATGGAATCTCAAACGGCCCATCGTCCCCTGGCGGTCCGTTTTCTTTATGGCGGCCACGACCGCCGCGGGGTCCAGAGTTCCGGCCTTTTCCATGGCTTCAACCAGTAAGTAAACCGATTCATAGGCCGGGGCCGGGCCATGTCCCGCTTTGATTTCCCGGCCGTATTTCCGACGAAAATTTTCATAGAATTTGGTGGCCGGAGCATAACACCGGGAGGGCATATCGCCCAGCTCAAAAACAAGCAGGATGGCGCCGTCAATCTGATGTTTATAGGTGGTCCAGGCCCCGTGTCCAGTCATTGGTGAGATATATCCGACCAGGAGAGCGGGAATTCCAAGTTGGTGCCACTGTAGGGCCAGAGCTCCGCTTGACGGGGTGTCGAAAATACTCAAGATCACTTGAGCCCCCGTGGCCCCGGCCTTGGCCAGGCCGATGGAAAAATCGGAAGTGCTGGAAGGATAGTTTTCCTGCCCTAAAATCTCCCAGCCGGCTCTGGTGAAATAGAGTTTCATAAGCTGTGAGGAGGTGGTCCGGGACCAGGCCACGTCCTGGTTCATGATAAAGACCTTGTTGAAACCGAATTTTGTGCGGAGGAATTTCATGTAATCGATAAGAAAGTCGGCCAGGTATTTGGTATTCAGTCCCACCCGAAAAATATTGTCATAATGGGGGTTGGCCAGGATCTTGGCTTCAATGGCCGGAGTCATGGCGATTGTGCCCAGGAAAGGAACCCGGCGGTCAGCTATGACGTCCATACCGGCCAGGATTACTTCCGATCTGAAAGGCCCTACCAAAATGGCGTCGGGCCTGTTTTGGTCCAGAAATTTATCCAGGCGCGACAGAATGACGGGGATTTCCTCGTTGGAATCGGCGTCTTTGAGATCGACCGCAGTGACCCGGATAAGCAGCCTTTTGGTCCCGATTTTGACCCCACCCCTTAGGTTGATCTCCTCCACCGCCAGGTTGACCGCGTCCAGACTCTCCCGGCCTTCCACATAGTTTAAAGATGTTGGGACACCTAAAATTATGGCCTGGCCGGCAGATCCGGCCGATGGCGAAGCGACCAGGACAGCCAAGATGATGGCCGCGGCTAAGACCAGGTCAAGTCTGTTCGTCGGCATGGTCACTACTCGATGAAGGCAATTGGAATCGTTCAATTTTTTGGTATAGAGCCTTCCGGGAAATACCCAGTAGTTTGGCGGCCCGGCTCTTGTTGCCTGCGCATTTCTGTAACGTCTTGCTGATCAGATCCAATTCCATGTCTTGCAACTTCACCCCTTGCTCCGGAATTTCTTCGATGACACCTTGTGCGCCGGCCGGACGTGGCTGGGTCAGCCGGGCCAGAATCTTTTCCGACAGGTCCTCCACCGCTAGATTTGGCCCCTTAGCCAGGATGACGGCCCTGGCCAGACAATTTTTCATTTCCCTGACGTTGCCCGGCCACGGGTAATCGAGCAGCACTTCCATGGCCTCCGGCCGCACTCCTTCCACGGATTTGTTGTATTCCTCGGCGAAGTGCCGGATAAAACAGACCACCAAATGGGGCAAATCTTCCTTGCGTTCCCTTAAAGGAGGTAGCCGAAGGGTGATGACTTCAATCCGGTAGAGCAAGTCAGCCAGGAACTTTCCCGCCTTGATCAGGTCCTGAAGCGCCGAATTGCTGGCCGTAATCAGCCGGATGTCCACGTGGCGGGAAGTCGAGGCCCCCACCGGCTCAAAAGTCCTCTCCTGAAGAAAACGCAAAAGCTTGGCCTGAAGGGGCAGACTCATATGGGCTATTTCATCCAAGAATAAGGTGCCGCCGGCGGCTGCTTCGAGACGACCGGGCCTGTCTGTGGCCGCTCCGGTGAAGGCGCCCTTGACATATCCAAAAAGCTCAGCTTCCAGCAGGCTTTCGGTTAAGGCCGCACAGTTGATACAAACCAGCCTGGCATCTCGACGCGGGCTTTCTAAATGAATGGCCCTGGCCAATAGTTCTTTACCGGTGCCGGTCTCTCCCCGGATCAGGACCGAGGCGTCGGTTGGCCCCACGGTCCTGACCATTTCGAAAATATCTCTCATTTTTCTTGAAGTTCCGATCAAGCCATGAAAAGAGATTTCCGATTGATCCCTATGGCGAAGTTCATTCAACTCTCGACGGATGCGACGTTCTTTGATGACTTTATCCAAAACAATGATCAACTCATCATAATCCAGAGGTTTTATAAGATAATCAGTCACTCCCTCTTTTAACGCGGTAACTGCCGAGCGCACCGTGCCATAAGCCGTCATGATGACATAGGGAGGAGTCGGACGAATCTTGTTCAATTCATGAAAGAGCTGCAACCCATCCAGGCCACCCGGCATTTTAAGATCAGCCAGGATAACGTCAATATTGTCATCTGGCCGATACAGAGCCAAGGCTTCAGCTCCATTAGCCGCCTTTATCACCTGATACCCTTCATCGCTCAAAATGGCCACCATTCCCTTAAGGCCCTGAATCCGATCGTCGACCACCAGAATCTTACGCTTGTTCAATCTTATCCCCTCCAGGACGGTCTAATTCAACCGGCAGTTCCAGGAAAAACCTTGTTCCTTGCCCAACGGTGCTCGAGGCTTTCAACGTCCCGCCGTGCAGCTCAGCTATGCCCAGGCTCAGGGGAAGCCCCAGGCCGGTGCCGGTCTCTTTGGTGGAAAAGAATGGATCAAATATATTTTGCAGGTTTTTTTCCGGGATACCCGCTCCATTATCGTAGACAGTGACCCGCACCAGGGGAGAAAAATTCTTGGTCGTTCCCGGAGTGACTAAACTACTGGAGATGGTGATGGCTCCTCCGGCCGAGACGGCCTCCATGGCGTTGAGAATGAGGTTGACCAGGATCTGCTCCATTTGTTGAGTATCCAAATCCAGGAGCGGGATATTCGTATCCAGGCGGTTAAAAAAGAGAACCCCTTTCTCCTGGGCCTGCATATCAAATACCTTTTGGGTGTGGAGGATGAGCTTGTTGATATCCGTTGGTGTCCGCTTGGGCAGGGTCTGGCGGGAGAACATAAGGAATTCAGTAACAAAATTGCTGAGCCGGTCTATTTCCTCAAGGACCAGTTGGGTGTATTCAATGATCAAGGCATCATCCG
>JADFYC010000408.1 GCA_015233295.1 Deltaproteobacteria bacterium
ATGTCACCCCCCAGCCCAAATGTCTGGTCATGTTCAATTCCGGGGTAAAATTGGCGACAGTCGGTTCGGATGTCCTGGCAGCTTTGCAAGACCTGGAAAAAACCGGTACCGAGATATTGGTCTGCGGCACTTGCCTGGACTTTTATCATCTGAAAACTCAGCTCCAGGCCGGCCGGGTCTCCAACATGTTTGAAATAATGTCCGCTATGGCTCAGGCCGACCGGGTAGTCAGTCCATGATTTACTTTGACAACGCGGCTACCTCGTTTCCCAAGCCGCCTGCCGTCATCCAGGCCATGGCTGAATTTATGGCCACGACCAGCGCCAGTCCGGGCCGCTCCGGTCACCGCATGGCCCTGGAGGCTGGCCGCGTCGTGTTTGAAACTAGAGAAACTGTGGCGGAGTTGTTCAACGTCGCGGATTCAAGCCGGATTATTTTTACGATCAATGTCACCTGGGCCCTTAACCTGGTGTTTAACGGCCTGCTGAAGCCCCAAGATCATGTGGTGACCACGTCGTTGGAACATAATTCGGTCATGCGTCCGCTGACCCGACTAGTAAAGCACCGGGGAATAGAATTGACCGTGGTTCCGGCCGGCGCCGACGGAATTGTGGACCCGGCCCAGGTCGCCCTGGCCTTGACCCCACGCACCCGATTAATCGTCATCAACCATGCCTCCAATGTCACGGGTAGCATTGCCCCGATCAGCGCCATCAGCCAGATTAAGGGGCAGGCGTTGCTGGCCGTTGACGCGGCTCAATCCGCCGGTAGTATCCCCATCGACATGAACCGGTTGGGGATTGACCTGCTGGCCTTCACCGGTCACAAAGCTTTGCTCGGCCCCACTGGTACCGGAGGAGTGTGCCTGGCCCCGGGGATTAATTTGGAGCCTTTGGTCACCGGCGGAACCGGTAGTAGATCGGAACATGAGGAGCATCCCGATTTTTTCCCGGATTGTCTGGAGGCTGGGACGCCCAACACTATCGGCCTGGCCGGCCTGCGGGCCGGGGTTGATTTCATCCGGCACACGGGCCTGGAAAAGATCCGAGAGCATGAGCAGGCCCTGACCCGACGTCTCATGGATGGCCTGGCCGAGATTCCGGAAATAACGGTCTATGGCCCGGCTGATCCCATGGCTAAGGTGCCGCTGGTGTCCATTACTGTGGCTGGTTTCCCGGCCGATGAAATTTGTCTTCGATTAGACCGTGACTTTGGGGTGGCGACTCGGGGCGGGCTGCATTGCGCTCCTCGGGCGCACCGGACCATCGGGACCTTTCCCCACGGGACGATTCGATTCTCCCTTGGTTTATTTAACACTTTTGATGAGATAGACGTGGCTCTGGCCGCCTTGCGGCAAATCGTCTCCCATCGGCAATCCTACCGGTAATTCCAACCATGTCTCCTACCTGTGTCGCTATCCTGGATTCAATCCATTATATCCTCAAAGCCGAAAAAATTCTTAAGGCTAGAGAAATGCCCCATGAAATCGTCCCCGTGCCGCGGGAAATCAGTTCGGATTGCGGCATGGCCATTCTATTCGACTGTGCCTTGCTCATGGAACTTCGTCGCGTTCTGTCTGAAATGGGTATTCGGATCAGGGGAGCCTATCGGAGCCCCGGATCGGCCCGAGATGGGGTGCCGAACGGCTCAAGATATGTTTCCTTGACTGACGGTGACAACGAACTTTCCTGATTATCCGGACGACCGCGGGCAAGAGTCTATGGATGGTCTCAGATTCAAAAAGATCTTGACATTTCCTGGTGAAAATCTAATAAGAAGGGGATTCGTGATGAAGCGGATATTATAAGCGTAGCGGTAAATTGAGGATGTGATGAGCCGAGTCCTTTACATCAGCCATGATAACCCCAATCCTTCGGGCGGCATCCGGGTCCTCTACCGGCATGTGGAGGAACTTAATCGGGCCGGGTTTCAGGCCGCGGTGGTTCACTTTAAGCCCGATTTTACGCCGTCATGGTTTTCCCATCATGTCCCGGTGATCAATGGCTCGCAGAAATTGGATCTTTTAACTGACGATTGGATCGTCATTCCTGAGGATCATACCCAGGCCATTAACGCCTTTTCCCAGGTTCCGTGCCGCAAGGTGATTTTTTGTCAGAACCATTATTATGTCTTTAATTCTCTGCCGCGGGAAAAGACCTGGCTCGACTTCGGGGTGTCTGAAGTCATGGTCAGCTCGGTGGAAATACTTAAGTTCGTCAAGAATGTGTTTAATCTTGATGCGGCCCTGGTCCCGGTGGGAATTGACCATGAGCTTTTCTATCCTGCTCCGGAGGAGCGGAATCCGGCTGTGGCTTTCATGCCGCGCAAAGGAGCCTGGGCTGTCCGAACGGTTATGGGCATCCTGTGGCATCGGGCGCCCCAATTGAGATCCGTCAAATGGGTGCCGATTGATGGCATGACGGAAGATGAAGCGGCCCGAACCATGCGGCAATGTGCTGTATTTATGGCTCTCGGGGTCTTGGAGGGATTCGGACTTCCGCCCATCGAGGCTATGGCCGGCGGGTGCATCGTTGTCGGCTTTCCCGGTGGTGGCGGCCGAGAGTACGCCCATGACGGAAACGGTTTTTGGTGCCCTGACCAGGATCCATTCACCTTAGCCGACAGGTTGGAACATATCTTAACGTTGATTATGGATAATCCGTCTTCTCCGCACCTGGAATCCGTGCGGCAGGCAGGCTTCGAAACGGCCCGGTGTTATAGTCTGGAGGCGCAGCGCCGGAGTCTGCTTGAATTCTGGGGGCCACGGTTATCCTGAGTCTATCCGGTTTCTTGATGTGGTGGTCGGCGGAGACCATGGCCGGCACTCAGCTTTGAGGTTTGACGAAGGAGATTTTTGAATGCACAATTCTTATTATGCCGGCTTACCGGTCTTGGTCACGGGCGGGTTGGGTTTTCTGGGCAGTAATTTGATTTTAGAGCTGGTCAGGCTTGGGGCCGAAGTGACGGCGCTCGACGCCATGTTACCGCTGTATGGCGGCAATTTTTTTAACCTGGAGCCGGTCAAGAACCAGGTTCAAGTGGTCCTGGGCGATATTCGCGATGAGGAAAAGGTGAGGTCATGTCTGAAGGGGAAAAAGCTTGTTTTTCACATTGCCGGCCAGACCTCTCACGTGGATAGCATGACCGACCCGCTTCTGGATATCGACATCAATTGCCGGGGGAATATGATTTTTCTTTTGGCCTGCCTGGAGGAGTGCCCGGACGCCCGGATCGTCTATGCCGGGACGCGAGGGCAATACGGCAAGCTTAAATATACGCCGGTGGATGAGGAACATTCGATGGATCCCTCAGACATTTATGGAATCAATAAAATGGCCGGGGAAAAATATTTTCTGCTGTTGGGGCAGAAACGAGGGATGGCCGTGACCTCATTACGGATAAATAACACTTACGGACCCCGCCATCAAATGAA
>JADFYC010000409.1 GCA_015233295.1 Deltaproteobacteria bacterium
GAATACGTCGGTCGAATCTACCGTGAAGTCCGAGGCCGTCCTAAGTACGTCATCCGGCAAATGCTTCGGCAGGACAGATCAAGCCGCGGAACGGGTGAATAACCTCTCCGGTCACGCCTTTCCTTGGATAACAGAATTCCACAACTTAATCTGATAGAGCGGTCGTATGCGTGTAATTGTCATGGCTTACCACAACATTGGGTGTGTTTGTCTGAAAGCTCTCATCAACCTGGGGGCCGAAGTGGCGGCGGTAATTACCCATGCCGACGACCCCGGGGAGAACCTGTGGTTCGGGTCGGTCAAAGATATGGCCATATCGTACGGTATTCCGGTCTTTCTGCCCGATGATCCCAACACGCTGGAATTCACCGACCAATTGGCCAGGCTGCAGCCGGATTGGCTTTTTTCGTTCTATTATCGCCTGATGTTAAAGCCGCAACTGCTGGCCGTGCCGACCCGGGGTGCCCTAAATTTGCATGGATCCTTATTACCGGCCTATCGCGGCCGGGTGCCGGTCAACTGGGCCTTGATTAATGGGGAGACCAGGACCGGGGTGACCCTGCATTATATGGACGTCAAGCCTGACCGGGGAGATATCGTGGCCCAGAAGGCGGTGGACATCGACATCCGAGACACGGCCTTGACCCTGTTCGGCAAGATGACCGATGCGGCCGAAGAATTAATCTCCGAAACCTATCCATTACTTGTCCAAGGGACCGCCCCGCGCCTCCCCCAGGACCAGACCAAAGCCTTTTACTGCCGCGGCCGCCGCCCCGAAGACGGAAAGATCAACTGGTCGCACCCGGCCATGCGGATCTACAACCTTATCCGGGCCGTCACCCATCCCTATCCCGGTGCCTTCACCTTTCTAAGGGGTAGAAAGCTCTTCATCTGGGCGGCAGAGCCTCCTCTGCCCGATCAACTCCAGCATCGCCTGCATCTCGACGCGCCGCCACCATCATCCCGGCTGGATCAGGTCGCTGTTGACTCATCACTAAATCCCGGACGCATCCTGGCTGTTGACCCCACCTCCGGACTGATCGTGGCCACCGGCCAGGGTCCCCTGGTGATCACCCGGTGCCAGATAGAAGGCGAACCAGAATTCGGCCTCCCGGAACTGGTTGATAAGTTATCGGCGGCAGTGGGCAAGGTGCTGGGCTGATCCACGCAGGGCTTTACTTTCAGCGTCACTCGTGAGAACATGGATATCTCATCCGCCGAGGAGGTGATGTTATGCCGACCATCAGGGAAACCATATTTGAGGAGGGCCTGCAACAGGGCCTTCAACAGGGTCTTGAACAAGGTCTGCAACTGGGCCTGCAACACGGCTTGCGACAAGGCTTACAGCGGGGTGCGCTGAGAAACGCCCAAGAAGACGTCGTTGAAATTCTTGTGACCCGATTCGGCGGGCTACCCCAGGAGATAGTCACCGCGGCCACGACTGTTGAAGACTTAAGCTTCTTGAAATCACTATTCAAACAGGCTGCATTGACTAAGAGCCTGGAAGAATTCCTTCAAGTGCTAATGATATCCAAGAATTAGATGTTGCACCCGGCCGAGGAGGTGACGTTAATTCGACCATTGCCGGAGCGGCCCTCGCCTGTCTGAACCAGTGCCACAGGCGTCTCATCCGGCAGTCGAAATCGGCCACGACATCATGAAGATTGAAGGACTGATTCGGAAACAGGTCGATATCGTTCGAGTGCGCGAAAAGATGAATCCTTTCCTCAAGGAACGGATAGAAAAACATGGACGCTATGTTTGATAAGAACCTTGTTCTGTCCATACTCCGCCAGATTGACGCCGCTCTCGAAAAGATCGCCGACCGCCCTTTTCTTCAAACTGCTTGCCGTTTCTCCGGCAAATGACATAATGGATCGTTTGGGCTTCACGTCGACCCCGGTTCCGATGATATGAAGCGCCGGGGTATTTTTTCTGTAACATCAGGCCGCAGGGCAGGAGCCAGGTTGATGAAATGGACAATTTTAGTGGTCGATGATGAAAGCAGCCATCGCTCCATGATCCGGGCTCATTTGGAGGCGGAAGGATATCAGGTCCGGGAAGCCGGGACCGCCCAAGAGGCCCTGGATGTCCTGGGCAAGGAACATTGCGACCTGGTGTTGTCCGACATTCGGATGCCTCAGATGGACGGGATCACCGGCTTGCAGAAGATCATGAGCCAGGACCCCACCCAACTGGTGATGATGATGACGGCCTATGGGAGCATCGAGTCTGCGGTGGAATGCCTGAAAATGGGTGCGTTCGACTATATCCAAAAGCCGTTGGATATGGAAGAGGTCCTCATCAAGATCAAGAAAGCTTTGGAATACCGAGGGTTAAAAGAAGAAAATCGACTCCACCGGGAACAATTAGAGAATAAATTCAATCTTCAAAACCTGGTCGGGTCCAGTCCATCCATGATGCAGGCCCTGGAGACCATGCTCCTGGTGGCAGCTACTCCATCCACCGTCTTGTTGCTGGGCGAAAGCGGGACAGGCAAAGAGGTGGCAGCCAATGTCATTCACCAGAATAGTCCCCGCCGTGACCGACCGTTGGTCAAAGTCAACTGCGCCGCTCTGCCGGAGACTTTGCTGGAAAGTGAACTGTTCGGTCATGAACGAGGGGCTTTTACCGGGGCCGTGTCCCGCCGCAAAGGCCGATTTGAGACGGCTGACGGCGGCAGCATTTTTCTTGACGAAATCGGTGACATGTCCTTGACCACCCAGGCCAAGATGTTGCGCGTGATTCAAGAACGCACCTTTGAACCACTGGGCAGCAGCATCCCCATAGAGGTGGACGTCAGAATTATCACCGCCACCAACAAAGATTTGGAGGTAGCCGTCGCTCAGAACGAATTCCGCCGCGACCTGTACTACCGGTTAAATGTGGTCCCCATCCATCTCCCTCCCCTCCGGGAGCGGCGGGAAGATATCGTCCCCCTGGCCGAGCATTTCCTTCACCTGGTTAATCTCAAGGTTGGGAAAAAGATCAAGGGGTTTGATCCAAAGGTCCTAGAATATTTTAAGGCATATGAATGGCCGGGGAACGTCCGAGAATTGGAGAACGCCGTGGAGCGAGGCGTCATCATGACCCTGGGCGACCTGATTACCCTGGCGGAACTGCCCCAAGCCATAGCCAGGATCAAACCGCCGGCCAAAGATGGCGGCATTGTGGTCACCCCAGGGACGCCCATCCGAGACATGGAACGGGAACTGGTCATTGCAACCCTGGAACACACCTCTGGGAACCGCACCAAGTCAGCACAATTATTAGGCATTACACGGAAATCTCTTCAAAACAAAATCAAAGAATATGGTCTTGACTTGTAGTTCAAGAAAATGACACTGCTTCGCAACACGCAACACGCAACACGCAACACGCAACACGCAA